>DATCZB010000092.1:0-6294 GCA_036526155.1 Gammaproteobacteria bacterium | reverse complement strand
GTTACGCCATGGCAGGCCGGGCAGCCGTTTGCCAAGAACAGCTGCCTGCCGTTGTCGGCACTGCCGTTGAGGGCGCTGACGGATGCAGCGCAAGCGGCGGACGTGGCGATCACGGCGGCCAGTGCGAACAGCCGGATGGATGGGGTTTGGCGCATGGACTTGGGCTCCAAAAAAACAAGGGGCTGCCAAGCCCCATGCCATAGGCCGATTCTAGCAAACCTTGACGCACCGGGTTGGTCAGGAAAGCTTACGGGTTTGCGTGGGCCATGTCGTCGCCCGGCGCGTAGCGATAGCGCGGCAGGAAGAATGCAATCAGGGCACAGACCGCCAGTACGCCGGCAGCTATATAGAGCCCCGCGTCGTAGTTGCCGAAGGTCTCCCGGCTGAACGAGAGGCCAGCGATGCCCAAACCCGAGCCGAGATAAAAAACGCCGAAGATGACGCCGTAGAGCCGCCCGTAGGCGACGTTGCCGAAGTATCGCTTGATCAGAAATGCGAGGACGTCGAATTCGGCGCCGAGCAGAAACCCGAGCAGCACGGCGCTGAGGATCGCAGCCTCGGGCGCTGCGGCATACAGCACGCACGAAACGACGCCGCCCAGCGAGACGATCGTCATGACGCGGGGCGCGAAGATGTGATCGATGATGAAGCCAACGAAGATGCGGGCGATGAGCAGCGCGAAACCGAAGATCGAGACGATGACGCCGGCCTCGACTGCGCTGCGGCCAGCCTCGACGAGCAGCGGCGCCTGCTGCGTCACGAGGCTCGTTGCCGTCAGGCCGAGCATGAAGAATGCGACGTTGAGAACATGAAAGGTCGGCATGCGTATTGCTTCATTGAACGGGATGCCGAAGGCTTTCTGCGCGGCACGATGCTCAGCCATGTGATCGGTCTTCGAGGGCTCGCGCACGAGGAAGAACACTGCCGGCCAGCTGACCACGAGCACGATCGCGGCAAGCCCGAGAAATGCCATGCGCCAGTCATACGCGGCGATGATCGCAGTGATGATCAGCGGCACAATGAAGGTGCCGACTCCGATGCCGGCGTTGGCGCAGCCGAGCGCAAGACCCAGCCGACGGTCGAACCAGTGCGTTACCGCCTGCAGATAAGCGATGGGCCACAGTCCCACGGCCAGCAGCGGAATCAGCGTCCACAGCGCGTAGTACAAGACAAGGCTGTTCGGCAGCACGTAGAAAGCGGAGAGACCGACCGCGAACAGCGGGATCGAGGCCAGGATGACGCGCCGCGGACCGAAACGGTCGGCCAGGAATCCCTGCAAAGGCGACATCAGGACGACCATGTATGAGACGATCGTGATCGCAAGTGAGCTCTGCACGCGAGTCCAACCGAACTCCTGCTCGATTGGCTGAAGAAAGGGGCTCACCGCCAGCACCGCTATGACGCTCGGCCCGAACGCGAGGCCGATCGTCGAGCCCGCTGTTGTCATGATTCCCAGGCGGGTTGCGTTCTTCTCGTAGGTATCAGCGTCCAACAGTCCCTCCCCCCTTGATCGGACCGAAAGAGATAGTACCCGCAAACCAGTCCGCGCCGCGCGCCCTGATTTGCGGGTGAACGACCGGCGCTATTGCCGATCCGGCAGAGCTCGGGTCGTGGAGCCGCCGGGCCGAGTCGGTGGCCGGGATGGGAGAGTTTCGCGGACCGGGTCGAAAAGGACTGACGGCCGACTCAGTGGTCGGCCGCAGCCTTAGGTTTTCCGCCGTTGGTCATGAGAGAATTCGTGCTGGCCGTAAACACCTTGCACGAAGACTTAGCACCGAATTATAAGGAATAACAGAAAGTTGGCTATAACAGCTCGAAATGTTCTTCGGCAAGGGCAAGTCTATGCGTGGCGTTCTGACGATGCAAATCGGGATTCGCCATGAGCCCGACGGAGGCTACCCTCGAGATCACGGATGTGGCCCTGACCAGGGGTGAACGGGCCCTGGTTGCCGGTTTGAGCTTCTCGGTCGGCCCGGGGCAGCTTGCGCTCGTCACGGGCCCGAACGGCAGCGGCAAGACGACGCTGCTGCGAACGATCGCAGGTCTTGCGGCACCGGAATCAGGTGAGATTCGCTACGGTGGCCGGCCGATCGCGGCGCTCGAGCCCGAAGAACGCGGGCAGCTCGCGTATCAGGGCCATTTCGACGGTCTGAAGAAGGATCTGACGGTTGAAGAAAACCTGCTTTTTATTAGCAAGTTAAGAAATTCTTCTGACTCAGTTTCGAAGATCATGCATGGTGTCGGGCTGAGCGCCTTCCGTGACCGGGCCGTGCGCCACCTGTCGGCCGGCCAGAAACGTCGGGCCGCGCTCGCGGGATTGAGGCTCAGCGGGTCGCGCCTGTGGCTGCTCGACGAGCCGCTGACCAATCTTGACAGCGCCGGTCGGGAGCTCGTGGCCAGCTGGATCGGGGAGCACCTGGACGCTGCCGGCACAGCGGTCATCGCCACCCATCTGGCGGCCGGGCTCGAGCGTCCGGGCTCGATGCTGGTGGAGCTCTGAGACGTGCCATTGCGCTCCTTCAAGCTAGTGTTCGCGCGGGACCTGAGGATCGCATTCCGCCGCGTCAGCGAATGGGGCAACCCGTTGCTGTTCTTCATCGCTGTCAGCGGCATGTTTCCGCTCGCTCTGTCGCCCGACCGGCTGATGATGGCGGCGGGAGAGGGCGAGCTCTACGGCCTGCAGAGCCTCGGCATAGGAGTGCTCTGGATGGCGGCGCTGCTATCAGCGCTGATGGGCCTGGACCGCCTGTTTCTGAGCGACGTCGAGGACGGCAGCATGGAGCAGCTCGTGCTGAGCCCGGCGCCCCTGCTCAGCGTCGTCTACGGCAAGCTTGCCGCACACTGGCTCGTGAGCGCGCTGCCGCTGATCTTTCTCGTCCCGATTCTGGGCATTGTCTACCAGTTGCCGGCGCCCGCCCTGGCGATGATCGCTTTTGCAGTCTTCCTCGCCACACCGACGCTGACGGTGCTGGTGGCGATCGGGGCGGCGCTGACAGTTAACATAAGAAGTGCTGCCGCAGTTATTGGCCTGATCGTGCTGCCTCTTTGCAGCCCGATTCTCATCTTCGGCGCGCGTGCCACGGTCCTCGCGCTGGACGGCGATGCAGCCGCAGGACCGTTATACTTGCTGACCTCGCTGGCGTTCCTTGCTGTGAGCCTCGGGCCCATCGCGATCGCAGCGGCCGTCAGGGTAGGTCTTGAGTAGTCCGAGGTTCAGATGAAGCTCCCGCGCTGGTTCCACCGGTTTGGATCGCCGCCATATGTCTACAATCTGGCCGACGCAATCGCGCCGTGGCTGGGTTGGGCAGCGCTCGTCGGCATCGCGGTCGGGGCTTACTGGGGCCTGTTCGTTGCGCCGCCGGACTTTCGGCAGGGCGAGGTCTACCGGATCATCTATATCCATCCGCAGACGGCCTACGTCGGCATGATGGCTTATACGCTGATGGCCGTTTCGGCCGGGATCGGCTTCATCTGGCGTATCAAGCTCGCGCACGCCGTCGCCGTCAGCGCCGCGCCGATCGGCGCGTCGTTTACCTTTTGCGCCCTTGTGACGGGCGCCATCTGGGGGCGGCCGACCTGGGGCACCTACTGGGAGTGGGGCGACCCGCGGCTCATGTTCGAGCTGCTGCTGTTGTTCCTGTTTCTTGGCTACCTGGCGTTGCGGGCAGCCTTCGACGACAGGGACAAGGCCGACCGGGTCAGCGCTGTCCTCGCCGTCGTCGGGGTGGTCAACGTGCCGATCATTCATTACTCGGTCGAATGGTGGAATACGCTGCATCAGGATCCGACGGTCTCGAACCTCTCCGAGGCGCCGTCGATGGACACCTCGATGCTGCTCCCGTTCCTGATCATGGTGCTGGGTTTCACCCTGCTGTTCTACTGGCTGCTGCTTCGGCGCCTGCAGGCGGAGATCATCGACCGTGAGCGCGGCACGCGCTGGCTGCAAAGTCTGGCGAACGAGGGCGCGGGATGAGCGAAATCTGGGTAATGGATGGCAACGGCCCCTACGTTTGGGTCGCCTACGGCATTACACTTGTGGTCCTGATCTGGAACGCCTGGTCGGCTCGCGCTCGGTTGCGGCGAAATTTGAGAAATCTGGCGCGCGAGCCAGCGCGCGAGGAACCTGCGCGGCAGCCGAAAGTCAGTCAACTGTAGGATGATCGACCAATGAAAGCGCGTCAGCAGCGAATGCTGTTCATAGGGGCTGTAGCCGCCGGATTGCTGATTGCGGCCGGCTTCGCATTTCAGGCTTTCAACTCCAGCCTGCTGTATTACCACAGCCCGACCCAGGTGCTGTCGGGCGAGGCGCCGGTTGAGCGCCGCTTCAGGCTCGGCGGGCTCGTCGTCGAGGACAGTATCGAGCGCTCGGCCGGCAGCCTGACTGTCAGCTTTGCCGTCACGGATCTCAGCAACACGATTCCCGTCGAGTACACGGGCGTATTGCCGGATCTGTTTGCCGAAGGCGAGGGCGTTGTTACCCATGGTCGCCTGCAGGACGACGGCCGTTTCGTAGCCGACCGCGTGCTCGCCAAGCATGACGAGAACTATATGGCCCCCGAGGTTGCCGAGTCGCTCGGGCTGGGCGAGCAGGGCTACCAGGGGACAGCCGAGTGATCCCGGAGCTCGGGCAATTCGCCCTGGTTCTGGCTGTCTGCATGGCCTTGTGCCAGGCCGCGCTGCCGCTGGCGGGCGCAGCTGTCGGGCGTAACGACTGGATGGCCATGGCGCGGCCGGCGGCCAGCGGCCAATTCTTTTTCATCGCCATCGCTTACGCGATTCTGACGCACGCTTTCCTGAACGACGATTTCAGCGTGCTCTACGTGGCGCAGAATTCGAATACGGCGCTGCCAGTGGCATACAAATTTGCCGCGGTCTGGGGTGGGCACGAGGGCTCGCTACTGCTCTGGAGCCTGATGCTCTCGGTCTGGACGCTGGCCGTTGCGCACAGCAGTCGGAGTCAGCCGCTGCCGTTCTCGAGCCGCGTGCTCGGCGTGCTCGGCATAGTCAGCGCCGGCGTGCTGCTGTTTACGCTGCTGACCTCGAATCCGTTCGACCGGCTTCTGCCCCGTGCCGTCGATGGCGCCGACCTGAATCCGCTGCTGCAGGATCCGGCGATGGTCGCTCACCCGCCGATGCTCTACATCGGTTACGTAGGGCTTGCGGTCCCGTTCGCTTTCGCGGTCGCGGCGCTCCTGAGCGGCAAGCTCGACCGCAACTGGGCGCGCTGGACGCGGCCGTGGACCATAGGCGCCTGGATCTTCCTGACGGGCGGTATCGCGCTCGGCAGCTGGTGGGCATATTACGAGCTCGGCTGGGGCGGCTGGTGGTTCTGGGATCCGGTGGAGAATGCATCCTTCATGCCCTGGCTCGTCGGCACGGCGCTGATTCATTCGCTGGCCGTGACCGAGCGGCGCGGAATCTTCAAGAGCTGGACGGTGCTGCTCGCGATTGCCGCCTTTTCGCTGAGTCTGCTCGGGACCTTCCTGGTGCGCTCAGGCGTTCTGATTTCGGTCCA
Organism: Gammaproteobacteria bacterium; assembly: GCA_036526155.1. Taxonomy (GTDB): domain Bacteria; phylum Pseudomonadota; class Gammaproteobacteria; order Steroidobacterales; family Rariloculaceae; genus DATCZB01. Next base: position 779 of record DATCZB010000092.1, on the reverse strand, counting down.
TGCGTTCGCCTCCGATCCGGCCCGCGGTCTGTTTATCCTGATGCTGCTGCTCGCCATCTCCGGCGGCGCGCTCGCGCTGTATGCATTGCGCGCACATAACCTCGAGTCCGAAGGCGGCTTCAAGCCGGTCTCGCGCGAGAGTTTCCTGCTGGCCAACAACATACTGCTGGTGGTTGCGACCATCGCCGTATTGTTCGGCACGCTGTACCCGCTGTTTCTCGATGCGCTCGGGCTCGGCCAGATTTCCGTGGGGCCGCCGTATTTCAACGCAATGTTCCTGCTGCCGATGTTGCCGATGGCGCTATTGCTGGGGCTCGGAATGCACGCGGCCTGGCAACGTGCCCGGATGAACTCCCTGGTCGCAAAGCTGCGCTGGGTCGGTATCGCATCGCTGGTTGTTGCCGTTGCCTATCCGCTGATCGCCTATGGCTCGACGAGTCTGCTCACGATCATTGGTGTGACGGCGGGTATCTGGGTGACGCTATCGTCGCTCATCGATCCCGTGTCGCGCTGGTTCGATTCGCGCGCCGTGCGCCTGACCCGGGCTCAGCTCGGCATGTTCATCGCGCACCTCGGTGTGGGGCTCTTCATCATCGGCGCGTCAGTCACCTCGGCCTTCAATATCGAGACGGACCGCGCGGTCCGGGTTGGAGAACAATGGGATGTTGCCGGTTTCGAGATCGAATTTCTCGGTATGCGCACCATCGAGGGTCCGAACTTCGTCGCCGACGAGGGCGAGTTCGAGTTGCGCCGGGACGGCGAGTACCTGGCGACGCTCC
>DATCZB010000091.1:0-16126 GCA_036526155.1 Gammaproteobacteria bacterium | reverse complement strand
GCGAGCTGTCGGCAGTGGCAATCGATGAGTCCGGTGAATTCGCCGTCGTGGGTTTTCGCAGCGGCCGGGTGCGGTTGATCCGTAATCTGCCCGAGGCCATCGAGCGCGGCCCGGATTCCACGGTCGATTATTTCGGACACCGCCGCGTCATCACGAGCCTCGCAATCAACGGCAGTGGCAGCCTTGCGGCCAGCGGCGGCAGCGACGGCCTGGTTCGCGTCTGGGACACGCAGACCGGCGTGCCTGCACCGTATCACCTGCGTCACCCGGCAGGACCGATCAATGCGCTTGCATTCAGTCCGGACGACCGCTGGATCGTGACAGCGGGCCCACGCTCCGTACGCGTGTTCGAGCTCGGCACCGGCTCGCTCGTCAACGAGCTCGAGGTCGACGGTGCCGCGCGTGCGGTGGCGTTCGCCCCCGATGGGGAACTCTTCGCAGTCGGCGACAGCTCCGGCAACATCTTCCTGCTGGGTCCGGGGGGAACGCAGGGCGTGCAGGCGATTCGCGGCCGCTCGCCGATCAACGTGCTGAGGTTTGCCGATTCGCCGGAACTCCTGGCAAGCGGCAGCAGCGACGGCAATTTCGTGCTGTGGAACACACTGGAGGGCAGGGCGGTCTCGGGCGCCAGGCGTTTCTCGGCGCCCGTCCACTGGATCGGTTTCTCGTCGGGCGAGAGTCGAATCCGTGTGCAGAGCGGATCATGGTTGTATGACCTCGATCAGGACGCCGCTGATCTGGCCGTCACGGCGGCAACCTTGCTGCCTACGGGTGTCAGGTCGGGTCCGGCGCTCGCGGAGTCGGCGTCCGAGCCGCCCATGATCCGCGCGCTCGCGAGTGTGGGTGGCGGCCAGCTGGCTCTGGCGGAAATCTGGCCGGTGGCGGCGGCGCCCGAATTCAGCGCCGGGCAAAGCGAATTGAGCTCGGGCCCTGCGGTCGCGCCGGAGATTTCCGGGGATGGGCGCGACTGGCGCTGGATCCTCGGGCTCGAGATCGAGAACGAGAGCGGCCGGGTGCAGATCGTTTCTCCCTGAGTAACCGGGAATTTCTCCGTTTTGTGAACTGGTGAATTAGTTGATTCCCCCGGGCCATGTACGCTCCTTCGTCTATGGTTCAACGCGTTGCGCATACCAGGCCGCTGGGCCTGAAGGCCCGCAGGCCTTTGACGCTTGCGGGTTTGTGCCTGTTGCTGGCGGCTTGCGGCGATCCGCCGCCGCCGCGGACTTTTACATATTTCATGGAAGATCGGATTGCCAGGGAAGGCACCATCTTGCACTGCGACCAGAATCCGCAGGAGACGCAGAACGATCTGGAGTGCGCCAATGCCCGGCGCGCAACAGTCGCCATCGCGTTGCGCCTCGAGCGGGAGCGGGTCGAGGATCTCGAGCGTGAGTCACGCATCAAGCTCGAGGCGATGCGGAACGAGATGGCCGAGCGTGAGCGCGCCGTCCGGGAAGCGACGCTCGCAGCGGCGAGGGCGGAACGCGAGCGCTATGACGCAATGTGGCAGAACTCGCCACAGAACCAGACGACCGAGCTCCAGGCAGTCGGCCCGCCCGTGCCCGAAGATCGTCAGAATCTGGTCGAGTTTCCGCTGCGAATGCGCGACGGCTCAGGCCAGTAGCGCCGCCTCAATCCGGTAACGGAAACGTCCGGGCCGGATCGACATCATCGGCCGGCATGACCTTGGGCTCGGGCGACGTCATGGCCGGAACCTCAAATTCAGCCCGCTCCAACGCACTGAGAAAATTGCTCGCATCGACCGGGGTTGCCGCAGTCTGGTGGCCCAGCGGCGCCGTGTCCGACAGCCCGCGGTAGTAGTTGAACCCGAGCTTGTAGTCGATCTTGAGTCGCGCGCCCTGGAACGCGGCGCCTGCATAAAGGCCGCGACTGATCTGGTAGCCGTAAACCTCGGCCCGGAACGTCATCGTGCTGCTCGCGTGCTTGCGCAGCGGTCCCGCGATGGCCGTCGCCTCACCGCCGAGCGTGAACTTGCCGTCGGCAATGTTAATGATGGCGTTGTCGTTGGCGAAGATGAGCACGACGTCGGTCGAATCCGCGCCGACCTGCCAGCCGATGCTGCCGCCGGTCAGGGTGATAAAGGCGGGATTGCTCCAGCTGCCGTCGTCGAGCCGCACGCTCAGCACGCCACGGCCCCGCCGTGCACCCACGACGAAACCGCCGCGGATCACGTTCGGCACGACGGCGATGCCGCGTGCGCGCTGGATCAGCTCGACCGGAATCGAGTCGCCGCCGGCGGCGGTCATGGCGGCGATCAGCTCCTGCGCGCGCTGCAGCTGCGCTTCGCCCTCTGGTTGGGCCTGAACCGACACTGCCGCCAGGGCGGCAAGCACAGTCAGCGGGATCAGTAATGAGTTTCGGATTTGGGTTGAGCGAATCATGGGTTCGACGAGCGCCTTCTGGACCGGATTATGTTAGCCGATCCGGGCCGGCGGCGGGACCGGGCAGCCGAGCACGGCCGCCGCGGCGCGGAACAGCTCGGCCTCGCGGATCGAGACCCGCGCATCATGGCGCATCGTGACCGCGAGGGCCGTCAGCGCGCGCCGGCGCTCACGCGCGGGCGCATCGGCAAGCACGGTCAGTGCATGGTCGAGTCGCCCAAACTCCGTTCCGCGACCGGATCGGGCAAGGTCCTCGTCCGCGACCGGGGCTGCGGCCGAATCGAGTGCCTCGAGACCGGCTGCGAAAGCGGCCTTGACCGACTCGGGACTCTCGCTCCCATGGATCGCAAACTCGAGGATCAGGTTGCGCATTGCCTGCGCCCGACTGGCAGGCGAGGCCCATAGGGTCTCGGGCGGATAGCAGTAGGCGCGCAGAATTCGCTGCAGCAGGTACTCGAACAGGCTCACGCGCCCGTCAGCCTCGGCCAGCTTCGCGAGCAGCGCGAACAGAAACTCGATTTCTTCCGGCGGTCGCGACTTCAAGGCCGGAACGGCAAGCTCGAACAGCGGCAACCGCAGCTCGGGATCCAGGGCCTCGATCTGATCCCTGAGCTCGAAGCAACGTTGCGCGCGCTCGCTGCCGACCTGATTCTGCACCAGCTGCCTCTCGGCTTCGGTTCCGCCGCCGCGCTCGAGACCGAGCGCGAGCACGAGCAGCCAGGCTGACTGGCTGCTGTGCGCCGCGTCGGCGAGGTCGGACGGAATCGCGGCCCTGAGGGCAACGCCCTTGTCCGGCTCGATCGTTCCGGCGGTCTCGAGCCCGAGATTGGCCGGGGCATCCGCCAGTCGACTGATGCCTGCCGCAGGCGGTTCGCCGGCATCCATCGACGCGCTGCCCGGGACGATGTAATCGCCGGGCTCGAAGCTCGGATCGAGCGCCTTGATTCGTTCGTCGAGCGGCGGATGCGTGGCAAACAGGCCGACAAAGCTCTTGCCGGCGCGACCAAACAGCATGTGCGAAACCTCCTCGGTTTCGGCATGCTCGATAAACGGCGTGAAGCCACCGATCTTCTTCAGTGCGCCAGCCAGCGCCATTGGCTCGCGCGTGAACTGGACGGCCGAGGCGTCGGCCAGAACCTCGCGCTGGCGGGACACGGCTGCCTTGATCAGCCGGCTCAGCAACACGCCGATGCTGCCGATGATGAGGAGGCCGAGGCCGATCATGAGCACGCCGCCGGCGCCCTTGCCGCGCCGGCCGACGCGAATGTGCATGCCGCGTCCCGAAGCCCGCAGCACCGAGCGACCGGCAAGTGCGAGGACGAGAATGCCGAAGCTGAAGCCCATGAGGCGCAGATTGAGCCGCATGTCGCCGTTGAGTATGTGGCTGAACTCGTGCGCGACGACGCCCTGGAGCTCGGATCGGCTGAGCTGCTCGAGGCTGCCACGCGTGACGGCGACAGCCGCATCTCCGGGCGTCAGCCCTGCGGCGAAGGCATTGATGCCGCGCTCCTGTTCCAGGACGTAGATTTCCGGAACCGGCAGGCCCGAGGCGATGGCCATCTCCTCGACGACATTGACGAGTTTTCTGTGGTTGGGGTCGCTGTCGTCTCCGCGCACCTGGGTGCCGCCCAGCATACGGGCGACATGGCCGCCGCCCTGCGCGAGGCTTGCGACCCGGAACAGGCTCGCCAGAACCATGACGGCCACGACGATGGTGGCGATCGACGCGAGCACGTCCGGCTCGCTGATCACGAACGCTGCCGGTTGGCCCTCGCCGGAAACGCCGATGACGAGCAGAATCAGGATGCCGGTCGCGAGCCCGACGGCGACGAATGCGAGCGCGAACATGAGCACGAGATGCCGGGTTGCGCGGCGGGACGCATCCTGGCGGTCGAAAAAGTCCATCTCAGCGAGAGGCCGGGACGGTGTCGGGGTCAGTCAAACGAGACTTGCGGCGCCTCGCGCTTTTCCGGTTCCCCGATCTCGAGAAACTCGGCCAGCTTGAAGTTGAACATTCCGGCAATCGTGTTGTTGGGAAAGTTCTCGCATGCGTTGTTGTAGCTCATCACCGAGTCGTTGAAAGCCTGCCGGGCAAAGGCCACCTTGTTTTCCGTCGATGCGAGCTCCTCCTGAAACTGCATCATGTTCTCGTTGGCCTTGAGATCGGGATAGGCCTCGGCCAGTGCAAACAGACGCCCGAGCGTGCCGCCAAGCATCGTCTCGGCGGCTGCGAGCGCCTTGATCGCGTCGCCATCGGTCGGGTCCGAAGAGGCTCGCTGTTGCGCGCCGACCGCGCTGTTCCGTGCCTGAATGACGGCTTCGAGCGTATCGCGCTCGTGGCTCATGTAGCCCTTGACCGCTTCGACGAGATTCGGGATCAGTTCGTAACGGCGGGTCAGCTGCACGTCGATTTGGGAGAACGCATTGCGCACACGATTGCGCAGATTGACCAGGCGGTTGTAGATCTGAATGACCCAGAAGACGAGCGCTGCAAGGACGATGAGGAAAATGATGAGTTCCACGCTCATTCGCTCCTAAATGTCATTGACGGGCGCAGGATACGCTCCAAGGCGCGCGTCGGGCAATTTTGCGACCGGGTCGCGCGACCGGGTCGCGACCGCCGGGGCTCGCGGCAAAGGCGAGTGGCGGCGTCAGCGTTGTGCTCAGAGCTCGGAGGATTTCTTATCCGGTGGCGAGGCGGCGATCGGCGTCACGTTCGGGTCGGATTCAGTCGCGAACAGTCGCCGCATCTGTATCGCGCGCCTGAGCTTGGCCGTGCGCACGAAGTACTGGTGCAGCATGTCCTTGATGATCTCGATCAGGATCGCGGCCTGGTCTGCGTCGATATCGGGTGGGGCATTGGTTTCGAACAGCACGGCATGGAGCGCGGCGCGTGTCTCGGGATCGATTTCGGCGAGACGGCAGGCATTGTCGAAGAGTTTCTCGAACGGTCCATCGGTGCCTTGCGACGCGTCGTGACCGGCGCCACGAATCGTCTGCCGGCAGAGCACGGCGAACGCCAGCGGGAGCCCGGCCGCATAACAGCCGAAGGCTTCCCTCAGCAGGCGGGCCGGCTCTACGGGCAGATAGTTGTATTGAAAATGCTCCTTCGGCCGCTCGACCTCGATCAGGTTGCTCGACAGCACGACTCGATCGGCATCGAAGCTGCGGATGGCGGCACGAGCGAAGCGGGGCTCGTTGCAGGCGGCGCAGCGAAAGGCGATCCCGGTATGCTGGGGCCGCGCCTCGGTCAGCTCGGCAAAGTTCGGGGTTGCCACGGGAATCATCGGGGCATGAACGCCGCAATGGGGACACTCGCGCAGCGTCGGCTCGCTCTGCTCGAAGCCGTTGTTATATTTAACATAAATCGCCACAGGTCACCTCTGCAGCGAGTCTACTATCAAATCGCCGCGATAGGGACGAGAAAGAAAAGGGGTCAGACCCCATTTTCGCGGATAAAAGGGGTCTGACCCCTTTTCTGGTTTTACTAGGCCAGGCGCTTGTACTTGATGCGGTGCGGCTGGTCCGCGACCTCGCCCTTGCGTCGTTTGAGGTCCTCGGCGTAGTCCGCGTAGTTGCCCTCGAACCAGACGACTTCGCTCATGCCCTCGAACGCGAGAATGTGGGTCGCGATTCGATCGAGAAACCAGCGATCGTGCGAAATCACGACGGCTGAACCCGGGAAGCTCAGGAGCGCATCTTCGAGCGCGCGCAGCGTTTCGACGTCGAGATCGTTGGTTGGCTCGTCGAGGAACAGGAGGTTGCCACCGGAACGCAGCACCTTTGCCAGATGCACGCGGTTGCGCTCGCCACCGGAGAGCAGGCCGACCTGCTTCTGCTGATCGCCGCCGCGGAAGTTGAACCGGCCGACATAGGCCCGCGACGGCGTCTCGTAGTTGCCGACACGCAGAATGTCCTGCCCGTCGCTGATCTCTTCCCATACCGTCTTGTCGTCGTCGAGGACGTCACGCGACTGATCGACGTAGGCGAGATCTACCGTGTCACCGCGTCTGATCGTGCCCTCATCGGGCTCGACCTGCCCGACGAGCATGCGGAACAGGGTCGTCTTGCCGGCGCCGTTCGGGCCGATCACGCCGACGATGCCGCCCGGCGGCAGGCTGAAGGACAGATCTTCGAACAACAGCTTTTCGCCGAACGACTTCTTGATGCCGTTGGCCTCGATGACCAGGTCGCCGAGCCTCGGGCCGGGCGGAATGTAGATCTCGTTGGTTTCGTTGCGCTTCTGAAACTCTCGCGAGTTGAGTTCGTCGAAGCGCTGCAGTCGAGCTTTCGATTTCGCCTGGCGTGCTTTCGGATTGCTTCTGACCCACTCGAGCTCGGTTTTCATGGCCCGTTGATGCGCTGCTTCCTGCTTTTCCTCGATGGCCAGCCGCTGACTCTTCTGGTCGAGCCAGGAACTGTAATTGCCCTCCCAGGGGATGCCGTGGCCGCGGTCGAGCTCGAGGATCCAGCCGGCGACATTGTCGAGGAAGTAGCGGTCATGGGTCACGGCCATGACCGTGCCGGGAAACTCGTCGAGGAAGCGCTCGAGCCAGGCGACCGACTCGGCATCGAGATGGTTGGTCGGCTCGACGAGCAGCAACATGTCGGGGTTCGACAGCAGCAGCCGGCAGAGCGCGACGCGGCGCCGTTCGCCGCCGGACAGCGATTCGATCTTCGACTCCCACGGCGGAAGCCGGAGCGCATCGGCCGCGATCTCGAGCTTGCGCTCGAGCTCCCAGCCGCCGGCGGATTCGATCCGGTCCTGCAGCTTGCCCTGCTCCTCGAGCAGTTTCGTCATCTCGTCATCGTCGAGCGGCTCTGCGAACCGGTCGCTGATGGCGTTGAATTTCTCGATCAGACCGGCAACCTCGGCGACCCCCTCCATCACGGCATCGCGAACGGTGATGTCGGGATCGAGCTCGGGCTCCTGCGGCAGGTAACCGATGTTGATGCCCGGTTGCGGGCGGGCCTCGCCGTCGAATTCCTTGTCCACGCCCGCCATGATTCTGAGCAGCGTGGATTTGCCCGAGCCGTTCAGGCCGAGCACGCCAATCTTCGCGCCCGGGAAAAAGCTCAACGAGATGTCGCGCAGGATGAACCGCTTGGGCGGCACGACTTTCGCGAGTCGGTTCGTGGTATAGATGTACTGAGCCATGGCGGAGAGCGAAATTCGAGGGTCGCGCATTATCCGTGAACATTGATCCCATGAAAACAGCCAGCCCGCGCACGCTCCTGATGGCGGGCCCCTCGATCGCCGCCTACGGCTTCCCCAACGATCATCCTTTCGGGCCCGATCGACATCAGGCCTTCATGACCGAGCTCGAACGCTCGGCGGCCTACGCCATGCTCGAGATCATCGAGCCCGAGCCTGCCGACCGGGAGGTGATCGAGCAGTTTCACACCGCGAGGTACGTCGATTTCGTCAAGGCTGCCTCGGAGCAGGGCCACGGGCTGCTCGACGCCGGCGACACGCCGGCGTACCCCGGGGTATTCGAAGCCGCCGCAGCCGTCGTCGGCGGCACGATCTTCGCGCTCGAAAGAATCCTTTCCGGCGAGACGCGCTCGGCGTTCATACCAATCGGCGGGCTGCATCACGCCCGGCGTGACGGCGCAGCCGGGTTCTGTGTTTTCAATGACTGCGGCGTCGCCATAGAGCACGCCAGAAATCACTTTGGCCTCGAGCGCGTCGCTTATGTGGATATCGATGCCCATCACGGCGACGGCGTCTTCTACGGCTTCGAAGACGATCCCGTTGCGATCATCGCCGACACGCACGAGGACGGTCGCTATCTTTATCCCGGCACGGGTCGGCGAGACGAGACGGGCAAGGGCCCGGCTGCGGGGACCAAGCTCAACATCCCGTTGCCGCCCGGGGCCGGCGACGCCGAGTTCCTCGAGGCCTGGGACGAGATCGAGGCGTTTCTGGAAAGCCACGAGCCCGAGCTCTATCTGCTTCAGTGTGGCGCCGATTCCATTGGCGGTGATCCGATCACGCATCTGCAGTTTACGGTCGAGGCGCATGCGCATGCTGCGTCGCGTCTCAAGGCGCTCGCGGAGAAGACAGCCTCGGGTCGCGTGCTCGCGATGGGCGGCGGTGGTTACAACCGTAACAATCTGGCGCGATCCTGGACCCGTGTCGTCGAAGCCATCAGCTAGACTCAGCGCAGCCGGGCAATCGCTCGACCGGTTCGATCCGGAGATGGCGGCCGCTATCCGGAACGAACTCTCCCGCCAGGAGCGCACGATCGATCTGATCGCGTCGGAGAACTACGCGAGCCCCGCTGTGCTCGAGGCGCTCGGCACCGTGCTCACCAACAAGTACGCCGATGGCTATCCGGGCAGGCGCACCTACACTGGCTGTGAATTTGCCGATGTGATCGAGCAGCTCGCCATTGATCGCGCCAATGCGCTGTTCGATTCGGCCTACGCCAACGTGCAGCCGTACTCGGGGACGCAGGCCAATGCGTCGGCCTACTTCGCACTGCTCGAGCCCGGCGAGCTGATTCTGAGCCTCGAGCCGGCGCAAGGCGGTCATTCGACGCACGGCTCGAGCAAGAACTTTTCCGGGCGCAACTATCAGGCGCGGCATTACCGCGTGGAGCGCGAGACGGGTGCGGTCGATTTCGAAGAGGTCAGGCGAATTGCCGAGAAGCACCGGCCGCGACTGATCATCGCGGGCTTCTCGGCGAACCCGAGGCGCATCGACTGGCCGGCATTTCGCGCGATTGCCGATAGCGTCGACGCGTATTTGCTGATCGATATGGCGCACGTTGCGGGGCTCGTGGCTGCGGGCCTGTATCCCGATCCGGTTCGGGTCGCCGACGTGGTCACGACGACGACGCACAAGACGCTGCGCGGGCCGCGCGGCGGCATGATTCTGGCGCGCAATGCGGACGGCTTCAGGCGCAGACTCGATCGCGGCGTTTATCCCGGCAATCAGGGTGGGCCACTGTTGCAGGTCATCGCGGCCAAGGCCGTCGCATTCAGGGAGGCAGCGGAGCCGGGCTTCGTCGACTATCAGCGCGCGGTGATTGCGAACGCGCAGCGTATGGCCGAGGTGCTTGCCGCCCGCGGTTGCCCGGTCTGGACCGGCGGTACGGACAGCCACATGCTGATGCTGGATCTGGCTGGCCACAGTCTGGACGGCGCCGCTGCCGAGCAACTGCTCGAGCAGGCGGGCATGACGGCAAATGGAATCCGGATTCCCGGTAGCGATGAGGAAGCCCCGTCCGGCTTGAGGCTCGGCACGGCCGCGATCACGACCCGCGGCATGGGGCTCGAAGAGGCGGGCATGATCGCCGAATGGATTGCCGACGTGCTCGATCAGCCTGCCTCCCGAGCCGTTGTCAGCCGCATCAGGCAGGCAACCGAGGCCCTCGCCTGCGACTTTCCGGTCTACACTTAAGGGCTCGATCGAAACGAGCGGCCCGTTGCACTGCCCATTCTGTAACCACAGCGACACCAAAGTCATCGATTCGCGGCTGGCCGGCGAAGGCCGTCAGGTCAGGCGTCGGCGCGAGTGTCTGAGCTGCTCGGAGCGCTTCACGACGTTCGAGTCGCCCGCGCTCGTGTTGCCCGCAGTCAGCAAGCGCGACCAGCGCCGCGAGCCGTTCGACGAGCACAAGCTGCGCGAAGGCATGCTCAGCGCGCTGAGCAAGCGCCCGGTTCCGGCCGAGGCGATCGAGGAAGCCGTCGAGAGGATCCTGCATCGGCTGCAGACCGTCGGCGAGCGTGAGGTCGACTCGAGCTTCATCGGCGATCTGGTCATGGAGGAGTTGCACGGGCTGGACGAGGTCGCCTACGTCCGCTTCGCTTCGATCTATCGCAGCTTCCAGGACATCACCGAGTTTCAGGAAGTTATCAATCGGCTCAAGACCCAGCCCGATGAACGCATGCGTCGCGAGCAGTTATCTCTCTTGCCCGACGACGACTCATGACCGACGGCACCGATCACGAGTTCATGGCGCGCGCGCTCGAGCTTGCCGGCCGGGCCGCTGCCAGCTCGGATCCGAACCCCGCCGTCGGTTGCGTCATCGTTCGCGACGGCAGGGTCGTCGGCGAAGGGTTTACCCAGCGCGCCGGCGGCAATCATGCAGAGATCGAGGCGCTCGAGGCGGCCGGCGAGGCCGCCGCCGGCGCGACGGTCTACGTCAGCCTCGAGCCCTGCGCGCATACGGGACGCACGGGGCCCTGCGCGGAGGCTTTGATAAAGGCGGCGGTCGCGCGTGTCGTCTATGCGCTCGAGGATCCTAACCCGGCCGTTGCCGGGAAAGGCGCAGCCATGCTGGCGGCGGCCGGGATTGCGACCGAGGCGCCGGTGCTCGCGGCGGCCGCGCGCGAGATCAACCGCGGCTATTGCGCGAGGATCGAGCGCGGCCGGCCCTGGGTTCGCTGCAAGATGGCGGCGAGCCTCGACGGGCGCACCGCGCTCGCCAACGGTGCGAGCCAGTGGATTACGGGAACGTCGGCGCGCCGCGACGTGCATCGCTGGCGGGCGCGCGCAAGCGCGATCCTGACCGGTGTCGGCACGGTGATCGCAGACGACCCCGCCTTGTCGGCACGGCCCGATGACGACTTCGACATCGACGTCCTGCAGCCGGTGCGCGTCATCGTCGATTCGGGCCTCAGAACGCCGCCCGGAGCAAGAACGCTCGGGCTCGACGGTCAGGTCGTCATCTTCACCGGCAACAGGGCTCGCGAAGCGAGCGGCGACCGGGCCGCGGCGCTCGAGCAGGCCGGGGCGCAGATCGAGACGGTGACCGCAGATCCGCGTTGCAGGCTCGACGAGGTCCTGGCGCGCCTGACCGTGCTCGAGGTCAATGATGTCTGGCTCGAGTCCGGCCCGACGCTGGCGGGAGCGATGCTGGCCGCCGGCCTGATCGACGAGCTTGTGCTCTACTTTGCGCCGAGTTTGCTTGGCACGGAGTCACGCGGCATGTTTTCGTTACCCAACATGACCCGCCTCGACGAACAGATCCGTCTCGAAATCGACGACTTGCGCAAGGTCGGCGAGGACCTGCGCATCGTTGCCCGCACGGTGCCTGGCTGAATTGCATGTTTGCGGGAATCGTCAAGGGTGTCGGCCGGATCATCGACTCGATCGAGCGCGACGGTGACCGTCGGCTCGTCATCGCAACAACCGGCGTCGATCTCGGCGTGGTGACGGCAGGCGACAGCATCGCCGTCAACGGGGTCTGCCTGACGGCAATCGACCCGACAGCCGAGCAGTTTGCGGCCGACATCTCGGCCGCCACGCTCCGGGTCACGACGATCGGCGGCCTCGAGCGCGGCGATGCCGTCAATCTCGAGCCGTCGTTGAGCCTCGGCGACCAGATCGCCGGACATCTCGTATACGGACATGTCGACGCCGTCGGCAAGATCGTCGACCTCAAGCAGGAAGCACGCTCCGTTGCGCTGACGATCGCGATGCCCGAGTCACTCGGTCGCTACGTAGCGGTCAAAGGCTCGATCACGGTCGACGGTGTCAGCCTGACCGTGAACGCCGTCGAACGCGATCGATTCACTGTGAACATTATTCCGCATACGCGTGTTGTCACAGTGATTTCCGGATATGGCTCGGGCACTCCTGTTAACATTGAAGTCGATATGATCGCGCGGTATCTCGAACGCCTGTTCGCCGCCGATACCGACGGATTGAGTCTCGACACGCTGAAACGCCATGGCTTCATCGAAAGCGACTGACAACGCCGAGCGCCTCCGGCCTCGCTTCGACGACATCGAGTCGATTCTCGCTGCAATGCGCGCCGGCGAGATGGTCGTGATCGTCGACGACGAGGATCGCGAGAACGAGGGCGACCTCGTCATGGCGGCGAGCAAGGTTCGCAGCGAAGACATCAACTTCATGGCGCAGTTCGGGCGCGGCCTGATTTGCCTGACCCTGACGCGATCGCGCTGTGAGCAGCTGCGGTTGCCGCTGATGGTCACTCAGACCGACGAGAGCAAGACCACCAACTTCACCGTATCGATCGAGGCAGCCGAGGGTGTCACGACGGGGATTTCGGCGCATGACCGCGCCCGGACGATTCGCGCCGCGGTCGCGCCCGATGCCAGGCCAGAGGACCTGCGTCAGCCGGGGCACGTCTTTCCGCTGATGGCGCAGCCGGGCGGCGTCCTGACCCGGGCCGGCCACACCGAGGCCGGCTCCGACCTGGCGCGGCTGGCCGGGCTCGAGCCCGCCGCAGTCATCGTCGAGATCCTGAACTCCGACGGCACGATGGCACGCCGCGACGACCTGTTCGGCTTCGCGCGTGAGCACGGACTCAGGATCGGCACGATCGCGGATCTGATCGAATACCGCCTGGCCCACGAAGAATCGGTCGAGCCGATCGCCGAGCTCGATATCGAGACACGGCACGGGCCGTTTCGCATGATCTGCTTCGAGGATCACGTCAATCGAACGGTCCATCTGGCGCTGGTTCGAGGCGACGTCGACACGGAGGAGCCGACCCTGGTCCGGGTTCATCGGCAGGATACGCTCGGCGACGTCATTGGCATCGTCGATCCCAGACTCAGTCGGCCGCTGGACGACGCTCTGGGTCAGGTCGCGGATGCAGGCGCGGGCGTTGTCGTCGTTCTGCGCCAGCCGGAATCGGCCCGGGATTTCGTGCGTGCCGTGCGCGGGCTGCAATCCGCTCCCGACGCCGGCCTGGTCGAGCTTCGTGACGGTGATCCGTCATCGCGCGGGCGGCCGCGGCGGACCATGGATCTCAGAACCTTCGGCACGGGCGCACAGGTTTTGCGGGCGCTGGGTGTGCGCAAGATGCGGGTGATCGGTGCGCCCAAGCTGATACACGGGCTCTCCGGATTCGGTCTCGAGGTCGTGGAATACATCGATACAGAGCGGGATCGGGGCCCGGATTAAAATGGACGACAGGATTCGCCAACTCCAGGGAGAAGTCAGCGCCCGCGGGCTCCGGGTCGGCATCGTTGCCGCCCGCTTCAATGACTTCATCGTCGACCGCCTCGTCGACGCCGCCGTTGGCACCTTGCTCGAGCATGGCGCGGAGCCGGCCGACCTGGTCACGGTCTGGGTGCCCGGCGCTTTCGAGATCCCGGTCGCGGTCAGGAAGATGGCGGCGACGCGGCGTTACGATGCCTTCGTCGCGCTCGGCTGCGTGATCCGGGGCGCGACGGCGCATTTCGATTTCGTGGCTGGCGAGGCCAGCCGCGGGCTCGCCAACGTGTGCCTGGAACACGAGCTCGCGCTCGGCTTCGGCGTGCTGACCTGCGACACGCTGGAGCAGGCGATCGAACGGGCCGGATCCAAGGCAGGCAACAAGGGCACCGACGCCGCGCTGACGGCAATCCGCATGGCTTCCGTCTTGCGCCAGATCGAGGCCTGATGGCGTCCAGGTCCCGCGAAAGGGCTCGCGGCCTGCTGATCAAAGCGCTCTACCAGTGGCAGCTGACCGGCCACGACTACGACGAATTGATCGCGCAGTATTCGGCGCTGGCTGAGTTCGGTCGAGTCGACCAGGGCTATTTTCGCGATCTGCTGGCGCGAGTTCTGTCCGCTGCCGCCGAGCTCGATCCCGTGATCGGAGAGCATGCCGACCGCGGTCTCGATCAGGTCGATGCCGTCGGGCGCGGGATTCTGCTGCTCGCGCTCGCCGAGCTGAAATTCCGGGAAGACGTTCCGGTCAAGGTCGTGATCAACGAAGCCATCGAGCTTGCGAAACGCTACGGTGCGGCCGACAGCTATCGCTTCGTCAACGCCGTCCTCGACAAGGCGGCGAAAGCGTTGCGGCCGACCGCAGACGTCGCGAACGGATGAGATGCCGCGCTCCAGAGAATTCGAGATCATCGAGCGCTTCTTCACGCGCCCGGTAACCGATCCAGCCATCGAAGTCGGGATCGGCGACGACGCTGCCGTCGTCGACGTCGCGGGACGGCTGGCGATCGCCGTCGACACGATCGTCGCCGGGACGCATTTTCCGGATCCGACGCCGGCCCGGGCGATCGGGCATCGTGTCCTGGCCGTGAATCTCAGCGATCTGGCTGCGCTCGGCTCGAGGCCGCGCTGGGCGACCCTGGCTCTGAGCTTGCCCGCCAGCGACCTGGCCTGGGTCGAGGAGTTCGCCGCCGGTTTCTTCGCGCTCGCCGAGCAACATGGTGTGAGTCTGATCGGTGGCGACACGGTCCGGGGCGCTCTGGCCGCGACGGTTCAGGTCATGGGCGATGTCGGGGACGCGCCGCTGTTGCGTTCCGGCGGGCGCGTCGGCGATCTCGTCTTCGTCAGCGGATCCCTCGGTGACAGCGCCGCCGGCCTCGCGTGCGCTGGCGGAGAAGCCGAGCTGAATACGCCAGCGGCAACCGCCCTGATCGAGCGATTCAGGTATCCGGAGCCGCGCGTCGATCTCGGCCTTGCGCTCGGCGGCATCGCCCGGGCGGCGATCGATATTTCCGATGGCCTGGTCGTGGATCTCGGTCGCATCTGCTCGCAAAGCCGGTGCGGCGCGGAGATCGAGCTCGATTCGCTGCCGCTCTCTGCTGCGTTGCGCGCAGAGTTTCCCGATGATCGGGCAACGGAGCTCGCGCTGCATGGCGGCGATGATTACGAGCTCTGCTTCACGGCGGCTCCGGCCGACGCCGCGGCGATCGAGGATCTCGGGGCACGGGTCGGGACACCGGTGACGCAAATCGGCAGGCTGACCGAGGGGTCGGGGGTCGTGGGCTCGAGCGGCGGCAACCGGTTCGATCTCGTGCCAGCGGGATTCGGGCATTTCGGGACGTGACGGCGCCCGGGAAGAAAACCCGGCTGTCAGCGGGGGTGCTGCGGGACCCGGTGCACCTGGTTGCGCTGGGGTTCGGTTCCGGGCTGGCTCCGGTGGGTCCGGGCACCTTCGGCACCTTGCTTGCCGTGCCGCTGGCGTTCGTCTTGCTGCATGCTCCGCCCGTTGTCGCCTGGCTCATCGTGGCCACGGCGATCGCGGGGGGTGTCTGGGTCACGGGCGAGAGCGCACGCCGGCTCGGGGTTCACGACCACTCGGGCATCGTCTGGGACGAGATCGCGGCGTTCCTCGCGCTCGCGCTCGTGCTGCCGGCCGGCTGGCCCTGGCTGATTGCAGGTTTCGTCGCGTTTCGGGTCTTCGATATCGCCAAACCCTGGCCGATACGGGAGATGGATCACAGATTGCGCGGGGGGCTCGGCATTATGCTTGACGACCTGATGGCTGCGGTCTATTCGGCAGTCCTGCTGAGGTTTATCAATTACTTGCCGACGCTGAGCTGATCCATGGTCCAGGCCAAAGCGGACATCCCACCGATTGCCGAGAGACGGGCTGGCATCCCGGATCGTATCGGTAAATACGACATAATCAATGAGGTCGGACAGGGCTCCAGCGGTCGCGTTTTCCTTTCCCATGACCCGTACTACGGCCGCGACGTCGCGATAAAGGTCTACAACTGCAAGACCGAGGAAGACGAGGAAAAGGCGCGCATCACGCGCAAGATGTTCTTCAACGAGGCGCAGATGATGGGGCGCCTCCAGCACCCCAATATCCTGCCGATCTACGATGCGGGTGAGGAAGACGGCGACTATTACGTCGTAACCGAGCACATTCACGGCGCGCGCACGCTTGCAGCCTATTGCAAGCCCGACAACCTGCTGCGCATCGACGACGTCATCGAGATCATCTTCAAGTGCGCGAAGGCGCTGCACTACGCGCACGGGCGCGGCGTGATTCACCGCGACATCAAGC
>DATCZB010000090.1:0-7162 GCA_036526155.1 Gammaproteobacteria bacterium | reverse complement strand
CGGCGAGATGGCGTGAGATTTATCCGACAGTCGAGACCACGGGGGTCGAAACCATTAATGGCGAGGCAGCATATCGCGTCGTGCTGAACCCGTCGGAGGGCCCTCCGGTCGCCATGTACTTCGGCATCGACTCCGGGCTCGCAATGCGAACCGATTTCGTCGCCTCGACGCCGATGGGCGACGTGCCGCTGCAGGTGTCGATGGGCGGCTATGAGAATGTCGGTGGCATCCTTACGCCGACGACAATGACCCAGAGCCTTGCCGGTCAGGCAATACGGCTCGAGTTCGAATCTGCCGAGATCAACCCGGAAATACCGGCTGAGCGTTTCGCTTTGCCGACCGAGGTTGCGGCGCTGCTCGAGTAGCGAGAATAACTTGTCGAAGCCGGTAAGCAGTCGAGCGACCGCCCCGAGGTACAGCATCTCGCGATCGGCGTCTGTGCACGGCGAGCTTGCCCGGATCGTCCGGGAGGAGGCGGATTTCGCGATTGTGCTCGCGCGCCAGATTTCGAGTGAGCCCGTGCGTTCCGTTCACCAGTGCCGCAAAGCGATCAAGCGTCTCAGGGCGATCGTCCGGTTGGGCAGGGCCGGTAGTGGCAAGGACTGGCGTGCGATAGACCGGAAGTTTCGCGATGCCGGCAGAATGCTGGCCGAGACCCGGGACAGTCATGTGCTGCCGCGGACCGCGACCGCTCTCACCGACGATCCTGCAAGTTTCCCGGGGCGGCAAGACCCGCGAGACACTTTCGTTCCGGGCCAGGATGACGTCGACTGCGTAGTCGCCCTTCTCGCGTCGGCCGGCGCCGATCTCGAGCAGCACATCGGTAGTGGTGACTGGTCGATCGAAATGATGCGCCGCGCGATGGAAAAGACTCGCCGCACGACGGCGCGGCGTATGGATCGGTTTCGAGTCAGTGGCCGCCCGGCCGACGCGCATAGCTGGCGCAAGGGAGTCCAGCGTTACGCCAATCAGGTTCGGCTCATGGACAGTTTCCTGCCGGAGCAGGAATCCGGTCGGCTCGACGCGCTCGATGCTCTGGCGAGCAGTCTTGGCCATTTCCACGACCTGACGGTTTTTCGCACCGCTTTGAAAGCCGGACGGATCCGGTTCGACAAGAAAACCAGGCACAGGCTGCTCAATAAGGCGCGCGCCAGCCAGCGCAAGCTGCGGCAGTCGGCGCTCGATGCCGGCACCGAGCTGTTCGGCGACGCGCGCGGGGGCTCCGCGTCTTCGCGCGAGGCGCATGTCTAGCGCGATCCGGCAGATCGCGAAGCGCCTGGGCGGCACGTCGAGTTCCCCGTAATTTGAACTGCATCAGGATAAATTCGGACGGCCGCTTTAAAGTTGTCAGTTGCCATGACCACGCTGCGAAAACTTATCCTGGACGAGCATCCTCACTCCGGGCTCGCATTCCGGGAATCGATCTATAAGCCCGGCGAGGATGATCAGGTTATCGTCGATTGCCTGGCGCTCGCGAATTCCGATTGCCGCGGTCGTCGCTACCTTTTCTTCGGTGTTGACGCCTACGACGAGGCAAGCCGCGGGCTTGTGGGGGTCGATCGGGATGAACTGGTCCGATTCAAGCAGCGCTTCAAGCGCCTGATCGCCAGGTACATCGAACCGGAGTTCGAGGCGACGGTGAGGGCGGTCGAGATTGACGGATGCCTTGTCGGCTTTGTGCGGATCGACGATTGCTCCACACCGCCATACCTTGCCAGACGGACGCTGGGCAAGAGGCTTCAGGTCGGCCAGGGATATATTCGCCGCGGCACCAGGAATCGTCCGCTGAGCCGTTCGGATCTCAAGCGGATGTTTGCCGGCGTGCGGGAGCCGGCGAGGACCACGGCCGCCGTGCGCATCGGATTCGCCGCTCAGGAGCCATTGGAGCGGGTGACGTTGCGGGCACTTTCGGTGAGCAAGCTGCCATCGGAGCTGGCCGCCGAGCGATTAAAGAGCATGCTCGAGCTGAACGATCAATCCCGCGCGCTCTTCGGTCAGACCCAAACCCGGCTGACTCGCCTGATGCATGCCAAGCTCTATGGAGCGGAAGTTCCGTTCGAAAAGCACAGCGACGACTCGCTCGTCAGCGCCCTGACAAACGTGGACATCGATTACAGCGCCGCCGACGCGCACTATCTCTACGAAGTGCGAGCTCACCGATTGAATCTCAGCGTGATCAACGAGACCGATGAAAACCTCCACGATGCCGTGCTGTATCTCAGCATGCCGGTCGTCGAGGGTGCCGGCGTTGCGGATCGGGTCCATGCCGAGGACCAGATCGAGCCCGGGCAGGACGCTGGTTACCCGAGCGTCGACTCGGATGGGCGAACCGTCTCGGTCGAGGCTCAGCTCGGTACCTTGTACGTCGGCAGGAATACGCCGGCGTTTCGTGAGCCGGCACGATTCTGGGCCCGGCCGGAGGCCGCCGGCAAGGCCGTGCCCATCGACTACGAACTCGTGGCCCGAGAGCTCGACTCGCCAGTCAAGGGCAGCCTGATCATCTACTTGGAAAAAGAAGGCGCGCCGACCGCCTGACCCTCTGCGCGGGTATGATGCGCGCGTGAAGATTGCCGCGCCCCCCGATCTCCCTGCGGGTCTCGAGGACCGATTCGTGCAAGTCGCCGCGCGCCTGGCCGATATCCCGGCGGAGCTGCCCGCTGCGCTGCAGGACTCCGCGCCGCGCGTGCTGTCCATCAGCACCTTCGTCGCCGAAACCCTCGTGCGACAGCCGGAAGCACTGCTCGCCAGGCTTGCGGATCCGGCGCCAGTCTCGGCCGACTCGCTGGAGTCAGAGCGCATCCTGGCGGACGCCAGTGAGCCCGAAGCCATGGCGATATTGCGGCGGCGGCGGCAGGTCGAGCTTGCAGCCATCGCCTGGCGTGACATCGCGGGTCTTGCCGATTTGGATCACACGCTGGCCGACCTGTCTGAGCTTGCTGACGGGATGATCCGCATCGCGCTGCAAAAAGCCGTCGCGCTGCTCGAGCCCCGATTCGGTCAGCCGGGCCCTCTGCTGATTCTCGCGATGGGCAAGCTTGGCGGGCACGAGCTGAATTTCTCCTCTGACGTGGATCTGATTCTGGTGTTCCCGGACCCGGAGCCGGGCGAGATGGATAACAGCGAGATGTACTTTCGTCGCGTGTCTCAGCGGCTCATCAAGTTGCTCGACGAGCGAACAGCCGACGGCATCGTCTATCGCGTCGACACCCGCCTGCGGCCTTTCGGCAACAGCGGTCCGCTCGCGCTGAGCTTAGGGGCGCTCGAATCGTACCTGGTGCAGCACGGTCGGGACTGGGAGAGGTATGCATATATCAAGGCGCGGCTCGTTACCGGGTCAGACCATGCGGTGGAGGTGTTCGATCATGTGCTGACCCCATTCGTCTACCGGCGCTACCTCGACTTCGGTGTGCTCGAGGCGATGCGGCAGATGAAGCGGCTGATCAGTCAGGATGTTGTTCGTAAGGACAAACACGACAATATCAAGCTCGGTCGAGGCGGCATTCGAGAAATCGAGTTCATCGCTCAGTTGTTCCAGCTGTTGCGCGGAGGACAGGAACCCGGCCTTCGTTCGCGCAACCTGCTGTTTGTGTTGAGCGAGCTGGCTCGGTCGGGCGTCATGGACGGGGCGCGAGCCGAAGAGCTCGCCGAGAGCTATCGGTTCCTGCGAGTGACGGAGAATCGTCTCCAGGCTCTCGACGACCGGCAGACGCATAAGCTGCCGCAGGATGATGGACAACGTCTGCGTCTGGCCTACGCGATGGGGTATGAGTCGTGGCAGGTGTTCGACGAGGCGCTGGCCGCGCATCGGGATCGTGTCCAGCGGGCTTTCGACGAGTTTCACTGGCAGGAAGGCGAAGAGGCCGAGACCGATTCTTACTTCGCCGCCTGGGAGGATGGCCGACTCGGCGAAGGCGACGACGAAACCTATCTGAAGCCGCTCAATCAGCTTCGCCAGAGCGGGTTGTTCCGACGCATGGACGAGATCAGCCGACAGCGGCTCAGCGCATTCGTCAGCGCGCTGGTGCCAGTGCTCGAGTCACATGAGCGTCGCGACGAGGTGCTGGAGCGGATCCTGCCCGTGATTCGATCGATCTGTCGTCGATCGGCCTACCTGTCCCTGCTGCTGGAAAATCTCAGCGCGCTCGAGCGCCTGCTCGGGCTGGCCGAGCAGAGCGCGATGCTGGCGCGGCTGGTTGCCGAGCATCCGATTCTGCTCGACGAGCTGCTCGATGCGCGTCTGTTCGATTCCGCGCCAACGCGCGACGAGATCGAGCAGGCGCTCGAGCGCCAGGTCGCTCACGTTGCGAATGACGACGAGGAAGGCCTGTTGAATGCGATGCGCGATTTCCAGCGGGCAGCCGTTTTTCGCGTCGCGATCGCGGATCGATTCGGCGGCTTGCCGCTCATGCGGGTCAGCGATCGCCTGACCGATATCGCCGAGCTCGTCATTCATCTCGGGCTCGAGACTTCGCGCCGCCGGTTTCAGGAGAAGTACGGCGTGCCGATGCACGGCAGCGGGGACGCGCTTGCAGAGTCGGGTCTCATCGTCGTCGCCTACGGCAAGCTCGGTGGTCTCGAGCTGGGCTACGGTTCCGACCTGGACCTCGTCTTTCTGCATGACTCGACGGGTCAGGTCCAGGCAACGACCGGGCCTACCGTGGTCGACAATCAGCGCTATTTCGTTCGGCTCGTGCAGCGTCTGATCCATTTCCTTAGCATTCAGACGAGCTCGGGCCGCCTCTATGAGATCGACACTCGGCTGCGGCCCGATGGCGCCTCGGGCATGCTGGTGGCGAGCCTCGCCAGTTTCGAACGCTATCAGCGCGAAGAAGCATGGACCTGGGAGCATCAGGCGCTACTCAGGAGCCGGCCGGTTGCCGGTCCGCCGGCGCTGTGTGAGGAGTTCGCCAGGATTCGGGTCGAAACGCTGACCCGGCACGTACGGCAGGAGGATCTCAGGCAGGAGGTTGCGAAAATGCGCCGGCGCATGCGGCAGGAGCTCGCCACCGGCACAGCAAATCGTTTCGATCTGAAGCAGGATGCCGGCGGGCTGGCCGATATCGAGTTCCTGATCGACTACTGGGTGCTGAGCCAGGCAAGCGAGTACCCGTCCCTGGTCGAGTACCCCGACAACGTGCGGCAGCTCGAAGCGCTAGAGGCAGAAGGCCTCGTGGCCGCCGAGACCTGCGCGAGCCTCAAGGCCGACTATCTTGCGCTCCGCGCCCAGACTCACGAGCTCGCGCTGAGTGACGGCGGCCGACTCGTCGATCCGGAACCATTCGAGACGTTGAGGCAAAGGATCAAGGCGCTGTGGGAGGAAACCTTCGGCGAGCCGCCGGCGTGATTGCCGGGCCGGGCATTCCCTTATAATACGGCGGCTTACCAAACCTCAGCGCGGATCAACAGGAATCATGCCCCGACCCCGACACGGTACAGTCCAGCAGGAGCTCAAGGCCGCGAATGCGGAAAAAGTCTATCGCGTCAGTCGCAGGGAGTTGCCATTGCACTGCCCGATGCCGGAGTCCTATCTCTGGAACTCCCATCCGAAGGTTTTTCTGCCGATCGAGGAGACGGGCAAGGCAAAGTGCCCTTATTGCAGTGCGAGCTACGAGCTCTACGATGTGGATTAACCGCCCGCCGTGCTGATCGTCACCGGCGGCGCAGGATTTATCGGCAGTAATCTCGTTCGCGGGCTGAACGAGCACGGACGCGACGATGTCGTCGTCGTCGATGATCTGACCGACGGGCACAAGTATCGCAATATCGTCGGCTGCTCGATCGCAGACTACTGGGACAAGACCGATCTGTTCGATCGTCTCGCAGGTCTTTCGGAGCCGCCCGAGGCCGTGCTGCATCAGGGCGCCTGTGCGGTCACCACGGAGTGGGACGGCCGGTACATGCTCGCCGAGAATTACCAGTATTCCGTCGACCTGTTCCGGTACTGCGCATCCCGCGACGTGCCGCTCATTTATGCGTCGTCCGCAGCAATCTATGGTGCCAGCACGCGCTTCGGCGAAGACGATCCGTCAGTCGAGCGGCCGCTCAATGTTTATGGCTACTCCAAATTGCTGTTCGACCGTTACGTGAGGCGGCATCGGGACGATTCGCCCAACCAGGTTGTCGGGCTACGCTACTTCAACGTCTACGGTCCCAACGAAGCGCACAAGGGGCCCATGGCCAGCGTGGTCTGGCATTTGAGTCGGCAGCTCGAAGCGTCGGGTGCGGTCAGCTTGTTCGAGGGAAGCCATGGCTACGGCAACGGTGAGCAGCGGCGCGACTTCATCTTCGTCGACGACGTCGTCAGGGTGAATCTGTGGTTTCTCGGAAATCGATCGGTTAGCGGCATCTTCAATGTCGGCACCGGGGCCAGCGCCAGCTTCAACGACCTGGCGAACGCCGTCATCGATTACTCGGGCGGCGGCGAGGTTCGCTACGTTCCGTTCCCCGAGAAGCTCGAAGCGAGTTATCAAAGCTACACCGAGGCGGACATCAGCGCGCTCCGAAGCGCCGGCTACGATGCACCGTTCAGCGATTTGCGCGAGGGGGTTCGCAAATACCTGGATGCGATCAAGAACGACCAGTGAACCTCTCTGAAAGGCTGCTTGTCGTCGGCCCTTCATGGGTCGGAGACATGGTCATGGCGCAGTCGCTTTACAAGCTGCTGAAAGACAGGGATTCCCGTCTTGAAATCGACGTCCTGGCTCCCGCCTGGTCGTTGCCATTGCTCGGGCGGATGCCCGAGGTCGAGCGCGGCATCGAGCTGCCGGTTGGGCACGGCGAGCTCGGCATCCGGCGGCGCCGACGGTTGGGCCACGCATTACGCGGACGCTACGACCGCGCGCTGGTTTTGCCCCGATCGCTGAAGAGTGCGCTCGTGCCGTGGTTTGCGCGCGTACCTCGCCGGACCGGATTCCGTGGCGAATGGCGGTTCGGACTGATCAACGACATGCGGCCGTTCGAACCGGAGCGCCTGAACCAGACGGTGCGTCGTTTCGTTGCGCTCGGTCTCGGCCCCGAGGAGCTCGAGCTTCCCGATCCGCCGCTGCCTGCGCTCAGCCTGGATCAGGCCACCAGCGTGGCGACGGTCGCGCGGCTCGGCCTCGACACCTCGCGCCCGGTCGTTGCGCTCATGCCGGGTGCCGAGTACGGGCCCGCCAAGCAG
>DATCZB010000089.1:0-2902 GCA_036526155.1 Gammaproteobacteria bacterium | reverse complement strand
GAAGTCCCTGGCATCGGCGCCATCGATCGTCACGAGCGGCAGGTCCCTCAGATCGACCCGGTCCCGCTTGGCGGGCTCGGGCACCTCATCGGCAATCTCGGCGAGCTGCTCGGCAGCCGCATCGGGCCAGTCCTGAGGGATGCCGTGCGCCAGGATCGCGATATCGGTCTTGATGCCAGGCTGGTCGGCAGCGCCCAGGATCTCGACGATGCGCCCGATCGCGGGACTGCGCTCGTTCGGATACTCGACGATTTCGGCACGCACGATGTTCCCGGGCTTCGCGCGCAGCGTATCGCCGCGCCCGATCAGGATCTCGGTCCGCATGTCGCCGTGCTCGAGGACGTAACCGATGCCGCGCTCGCGATGAAACTGCCCGACGATTTCCGTCTTGGCCCTGGCGAGAACCTCGACGACACGGCCCTCCTGGCCGTCGCGCCGGCCTGGTACGACGCGCACGGCAACTCGATCGCCATCGAAGAGAGATCGCATCTCCCGGCCCGAGAGATAGATATCCGGTTCGCTGTCGTCACGAATCAAGAAGCCGAACCCGTCCCGGTGCGCCTTCACGCGCCCGACAACGAGTTCCAGCGCCTGGGTCAGGCCAAAGTGGCCCGCGCGATTACGCAGCAATTGCCCGTCGCGAACCATGGCTTTGAGCCGATTCTCGAGCGCTCGGAGATGCTGCTCGGCCTGGATGTCGAATGATTTGCCGAGTGCTTTCAGGGCAAGCGGCCCCGGAGCCGCGTTCAGGGCGTCGATTATGGCCTCGCGGCTCGGGATCTGATGTTCGTATTTTTTCAAGGGGTTCTGCTAACGGGAAGTTTGACAGGTTCTCGACCAGTCAGTACATTCTGCCGCCTTCTCTTCCCCGCGCCCAGGTGGCGGAATTGGTAGACGCGCTGGCTTCAGGTGCCAGTGGGGGCAACCCCGTGGAGGTTCAAGTCCTCTCCTGGGCACCAAGGTTATAGACCATTTTCCCACAGTCAACGTCCGCATAGATATGCTCGCAGGCCGTTGATCGGCGCCTCCTCGGCACCAACCCTACCCGTCCGTCGAGATCCTTCCGATACGCGCCGTCCGGCACGAGCATGGATCAGGCGCCGAACCGGGACGCGAGGACGAAATAGCCACATCGCTCAGATCCCCATCGCGACGTCGATGGCCAAGCAGGTCTCGCTGCCAAGTTGCGGGTGAGATCGGCAGAACGTCGCATGCCGCTCTCCTTTGCGCTTGAGCCTAGAGCCTAGAGCCTAGCGCCCTGAGCCCAAAGTCTCAGCGGACCAACTCGCCGATCACGTGGCCCCGCGCGTCGGCCGGGATCCCGAAGCCGGCGAGCGTTGCCAGCGTCGGCGCAATATCGATCTGCCGCAAGGGCGACAACACTTGACCGGGGAGAATTCCGGCGCCACGCGCGAACCAGATCGTCTGCATCTCTTTTCGATGCGGGTAGAAGCCATGCGTGCCGGCCCCCATCGCGAAGGCCGACGGGCGAAGAACCGGGCTCGGGTCGTCGACGGGAACGTACCCGTAGGCGAAGTCCATGTACAGGTCGCCGCCGGCCTCGCCGCCCATGCCCAGCGCCACGATCTCGTCGGACCGAAACACACGGGTTACGACGTGTTGGCCGGTGTCCGGATCGATCACCGACAGCAGCGCCTCGGTCGCCTGATCGAGGACGTCCTCGATCTCGTCGGGCTCGACAATACCGTCCTTCCAGTCAGTGGAATTAACGTTCAAGAAGTAGTCGCTTCCCCAGGCGCCGTAGATGGCGGTGCGCGAGAGATCGACCATGCCGTCCTCGTCCCGAAAGACCAGTCCTGCGTCTTCGAGGACTGCGTTCGCCGAAAATGCCTTCCCGATGCCCGACATCCCATGGTCACTGACGACGGTGACGATCGTGTTCCCATCGACGCGGTCCAACACGTCGAGAAGCACCTCGTCCTGCAGTTTGAAGATCTCCACGTACGACGGCCAGATCGCGTCGGCTAGGGTGGCATCGAACATCGGACTGCGCGGATCGAGCACGCCGACCCAGGCGTGTCCGGCCGAGTCGGTCGCATCCTCGTAGGTTGTCAGCACGTCCGGGGCGTAGCGATCGAGGCCTGCGCGGATGGCCCGCACCCAAAGCCCGGCGTTGAATCTGGCGAGCTCGACCAGGCGTGTCTCGGCCGCGCCCTCGCCACCCTCGGCGAGCGTGGCGCCCAACTCGCCGGCCCTGTAGATTCCGTACCCCAGCCCGGCACCCAGACCGCCCACGTCATCGAGAAACGCTTCCTGATCATCTGTTGGATTTCGAATGCCGCTGACCGATCGCTGATAGAAGATCATCCGGCTGCCGTCGGGAGTTAGTTCGAACAGCCGGAAGTACGCGCGCCCGACGAGGTTGCCGCTGGTGACCGCGAACGGTCTGCTCCAGCGATCGAGATCGTCACCCTCGCCCCCAGCTTCCAGCTCGTCGCAGCTCGACGCGTCACCGAGGTCCCTGGTCTCGACGCAGACCGCGACGCGATTCGGCCCGCCACCTGCCAGCACCAACCCGTAAAACTCGCTGTCGCCCACCGTGAAGGAGAACTCGCGTGCCGCCGTTTCGCCGAGGGACACACCCTGCCAGCCCTCCGCCGCCACGAGCATCGTCTCGTTCATCACGCGCTCGCCGGCGATGCTCCCCTGGAAACGAGTGTAGGACTGCAGACGATCCAGCGGTATGCCATAGGCCTCCATCTGCGCGCGCAGCTCCTCCTCTGGGCCGAGGCCGGAGGTCCCCAGCGACAGCACGCGGCGTCCGTCGCGCATCGCAGCCATCCAGATCGAGTCGCTCCTGTTGGCGTTGAGGCCGTTGCGCGACTCGAGGAGCGTGTGCTCGCTTCGGGGAAGCAGCGGAATGGTGTTTCCCGTCACGCCG
>DATCZB010000088.1:0-3222 GCA_036526155.1 Gammaproteobacteria bacterium | reverse complement strand
GCGTTGTCACGCGGCAAGCTGGCCGACTTCGTTATCGGCAGCACGGCGGAGCGCCTGCTGCACCGGGCCGGCTGCGACATCCTGCTGGTCAAACCTGCCGCAGCCGCAAGCTAAACCGCAGACTCTGAATGATCACCCCTGGTCGTCGCGCAGTCCGACGCCTGGCGGCTCGTGTCCGTGCCGCTGGCCCGGCCTTTCGCGAGGCCGTTGTCGCTGCTGAGCACGATTACACCAGCGGCAGCATCGGTCGTGCTTTGTTCCTGCTCGCGATTCCCATGGTGCTCGAGATGGGCATGGAGTCGATCTTCGTCGTGGTCGACATTTTCTTCGTCGCCCGGCTCGGCTCCGACGCCGTGGCTGCGGTCGGGTTGACCGAGGCGGCGCTGACTCTGCTCTACGCCGTGGCGATCGGACTCAGCATGGGCGCGACGGCCCTCGTGGCCCGTCGAATCGGGGAGGGCGACCGGGACTCGGCGCGCGCGACCGTCGGCCAGGTTATCTGGGTCGGGATCATGCTGTCGGTCGTTATCGGGATTCTCGGCGTGGCTTTCGGCCCCGATCTCTTGCGGCTCATGGGGGCCGAGGAAGAGGTCGTGCTCGTCGGCCCTGCCTACACGCGAATCATGCTCGGCGGCTCGGTGACGATTCTCATGCTCTTTCTGCTCAATGCCGCCTTTCGCGGCGCCGGCAACGCCGTCATCGCGATGCGTGCGTTGTGGCTAGCGAACGGGATCAATATCGTGCTCGATCCGTGCCTGATATTCGGCCTCGGACCGTTTCCCGAGCTCGGCGTCACGGGTGCCGCCGTTGCCACCAACATCGGCCGCGGCATCGGCGTGCTCTATCTGATTCGCTGCCTCAGCGGAAACAACGCCGGTTTCCGTCTGCACCTGCGCGACCTCGCGCTCAGGTTTCGGCTGCTGGGACGATTGCTGCGCGTTTCGGTCCCGGGGGCGATTCAGTTTGCGATTGCCATGTCGAGCTATGTTTTCCTGGTTCGAATCGTTGCGGTCTACGGCAGCGATGCCGTCGCCGGGCTCACGATCGGCATCCGAATCTTCGCCTTCACGTTTCTGCCGGCCTGGGGTCTCGGTAACGCCGCGGCCACGCTCGTCGGTCAGAACCTCGGTGCCGGAAAGCCGGAACGGGCCGAGCAGTCGGTCTGGATGGCAGCCCGATGGAACGCGGCCGTTCTCGTCAGCGTCGCGATCCTGTTCGTCGTCATGCCCGGTGTGTTCGCCGCACCGTTCACCGCGAATCCTGTCGTCGTTGGTCATGTCGTCGATTGCCTGCGCATCGTCAGCCTCGGCTACGGTTTTTATGCGGTCGGCATGATCGTTACCCAGGCGTTCAATGGTGCCGGCGACACGGATACGCCGACCCTGATCAACCTGTCCTGCCTGTGGCTGGTTCAGCTGCCTCTGGCCTGGTGGCTGGCGCAGGTCGTGGGCTGGGGTCCCGAGGGCGTGTTTGCCGCGATCGCGATAGCGGATTCGTTGCTCGCGGTCGTCGCCGTCGTCCTGTTTCGCCGCGGGCGCTGGAAGCTGCGCAGCGTCTGACGCGATCAGGAATCGCCGAAGCCGGCGTATTCCTCTTTAGCCATTTCCCAGATGCTCAGAAAGAACGCGGCAATGATTGGTCCGATCACGATCCCTGAGATGCCGAACGCGGTGAGCCCGCCGAGCGTCGAGAGCAGTATCAGATAGTCGGGCATCTGTGTGTCCCGTCCGACCAGGACCGGCCGGAGCAGGTTGTCGACGAGCCCGATGACGAGCGAGCCGACGAGGATCATGATGATGCCCGAAATGAGCTGCCCGTTTGCGATCAGAATGATGGCGGCCGGCAACCATATGAAGGCCGGGCCGATTGCCGGAATAATGCTGAACAGTGCCATGATGACGCCCCAGAGCACCGGGGCGCCAATGCCGAATCCCCAGAACATGATGCCGCCGATCGCGCCCTGCACGATCCCGACGACGAGTGTGCCCTTGATGGTCGCTCTGGAGACTGCGGCGAAACGCTCGAGCAGGTGGCGCTCGCGGTCGTCGCCGAACGGCAGCGCGTGGACCATGCCCTCGAGGATCTTGTCGCCGTCGCGCAGAAAGAAATACAGCAGGTAGAGCATCAGAAAGAAGTAGACGGTGACGCGGATCGTGTCCTGACCAATCGAGACGGCGCTGGTTGCGACGAACTGGCTGACCGTGACCGCCGACGACGAGAGCTGCGCCTGCAGGCGCTCGATGTCGATGTTGAGAGACTCGAGCGTACCGACCACGAGAGGCAGACGCTGCTCGATCCAATCGATCGCGCCCGGGACGTTGATCTCGTTGGTTCGGATCCTGTCGTAGAGCCCGGCCGCCTCACCGGCCACGGCCGTCACCAGTGCGCCGAGCGGCAGCACGACGATCAGGAGAATAATGATGACGCTCAAGGCTGCGGCGAGCCGGAGCCGGCCCTTCAGCAGCTCGCCGAGCCGCTCATGCATCGGGTAGAACACGATTCCGAGGGCGACCGCCCAGAAGATCGGCTGGACGAAACCCCTGACGAGCCATACGAATGCCGCCGAGACCGCGACCAGGAGGGCGGCGAAGAAGACCCGTTGGGCAGTGTAAGTGTCCACAATTAACCGTATTCAGGGTGAAGCCGGGAACGGCGGGAATTCTAACCTGCGTCTTTGGCGTTGTGACATCGCGCTAGTATCCTAGGCACAAATCTTCGAGGAAGACTTATGTCTCGTGACCATCGCAAGCTTGAGCGCCGACTGATCGCGATCGTTTCGGTCTTGCTTACCGTCCCGGTGCTGGCGCAGGAACCGAAAAGCGCCAATAAGCCCGTGCTGCACGGCAGTCACTGGATGGCGATCACCGGCAAGCCGCTGGCTGCGACGGCAGGTGCCCTGACTTTCGAGCGCGGCGGCAATGCCGTCGATGCTGCGCTGGCGATGCTCGCAGCGACGGCGACCATGTGGGATTCGCTCGGTTGGGGTGGCGAGACCCAGGCCCTGATCCACGATCCCAGGAACCGCGAGGTAATTGCGATCAACGCGCTCGGTGCGGCACCCACCGGCGCCACGCCGGAGTTCTTCCGGACCCGTGGCATGGTGCGACCGCCGGGTCTCGGGCCGCTTGCAGCGGTGACGCCGGGAACGCCCGGCGGGCTCATGGTCATGCTCGCCGAATACGGGACGCTGTCGCTGGAGCAGGTCCTGGCGCCGGCGCTCGA
>DATCZB010000087.1:0-3562 GCA_036526155.1 Gammaproteobacteria bacterium | reverse complement strand
CTTACGCCGTCAGGATTGCCAACGGTGGGCTCGATGCCGTGCTCGCGGACCCGGGCTTCGCCAAAGGGATCAACGTGCGCGACGGCAAGATCACCTGTGACGCCGTGGCTCAGGCACTCGATTTGTAGCGCCGCCTGACGCGCTCAGTGCAGGCTGCGCTGGTCGCGGAAGCGGCGGACGTCACCCGGAAGCAGTGGCCGCTCCGGCAGGACGACCTCGGCGCTCTCCATGAAGCCATCCTGCAGATATTCGAGCTCAATCGTGTCGCCGACCTCGAGTGAGCTTGCGATCCGGTTTACCGTTTCCATGTCCATCAGTTCTTCACCGTTGACGGTGACGAGGACGTCGCCTCCGAGCAGGAACTCTTCCCCGCCGATCACGACGGGAAACGTGCCGCCCCTGAGGCCGATTTCCTCAGCCGGACTCCCGGGTTCGACGGTCTCGACGAGAAAGCCGGGCGGAATGTCGAGCGCGAAAGCCAGCGCTATCGGAACGATTCGGCCATTGATCCCATGCCAGGCTCGGCTGACTCTGCCGGTCTCGATGAGCTCGGGCGTCAGCGCGCGAATGAGATCGATCGGAACGGCGAAGCCCAGATTCTGACCAATCTCCGTCGACAAGGTGTTGATCCCGATTATCCTGCCGCAGCTGTCGATGAGTGGGCCTCCGGAGTTGCCGGGATTGATCGCGGCATCGGTCTGGATGAACGGCGCCCGCCAGCTGAAAGGTGAGAGTGGCACGACGCGCTCGACGGCCGAGACGATGCCGCGCGTCGCCGTCTTGCCGATGCCGAAGGGAAAGCCAATCGCCAGCACTTCCTCGCCGACGCTGAGGTCCGATGAGCTGCCGAGCGCTGCCGGTTGCAGTGGCATGAACGGCAGGGCGAGCTCGATAACTGCGAGGTCGGTGATCGGATCGATGCCGATGACCGTGGCTGGCAGCATCTCAGCGCCATTGCTCGAGACCATGAGCTCGCGCGATTCGTGAACGATATGAGCGTTGGTCACGATATGGCCTGCGTCGTCGATCACGAGACCGGTGCCGACGGCCATCTGCACCCGCTCACTGATGCTGAACGGATCGATGGCAACGGAAAAGACCCGCAATACCGATGGAGCAACCTCAGCAAAGATCTCGCTCGTCGCCCGATCGCAGATTTCGGCCAGCGCAGCGGCCGGGTTCGCCAGGCTGCCGAGTGCAAGGGCCAGGCATCCGCCGGCGCGAAGCCGCCTCGAGGTTTGCGCGAACGGGGTGCTGCTGTTTACATTCATTTTCCGGCCCCTTCAGTTTTCACGACTATGGGGCGACGGTATACCGATTATTTGAAATGGAAAATAGGCGCATGCCGCAATCCAGCAGAATCTCGCACTTCGGCTACGTTAGCCTGCTCGTCGGCATCTTTGCCATTCTCTGGGTCATTCTCGCCATTGACCCCGTCGATCGCGCGGACTGGGCGCTGGAGAACGCGCTCGTCGCGCTGTTCGCCGTCGTTCTGATCGCGACCTATCGGCGGCTCATGCTGTCGCTGGTCTCGTACACGCTGATTTTCGTCTTCCTGTGCCTGCACGAGGTGGGCGCGCACTACACCTATTCCCAGGTCCCGTACGATGCCTGGTTCGAAGCCGTCACGGGAACGACGCTCAACGAGATGCTCGGCTGGGAACGAAACCACTTCGATCGGCTCGTCCACTTTCTGTACGGGCTCCTGCTGGCCTACCCCATCCGCGAAGTGTTTCTCAGGGTCGCCAACGTTCGTGGCTTCTGGGGCTACTTTCTGCCGCTCGACCTGACCATGTCGTCATCGATGATGTTCGAACTTTTCGAGTGGGGCGCCGCCGAGTATTTCGGCGGTGAGCTCGGCATGGCCTATCTCGGCACCCAGGGTGATGTCTGGGATGCGCACAAGGACATGGCCCTGGCCAGCCTCGGAGCACTCGCCGCCATGACGGCGACGGCGATCATCAACATGTCCCTGCAGCGCGATTTCGCGCGGGAGTGGGCCGATAGCCTGAGGGTCAAACGCAGCGAGCCGCTCGGCGAATACGAGATCCGCCATATGCTCGATGAACGCGGCGATCAGAAGCCCTGAAAGCCGATGACCTGACCGTCCGCGGTCGTAAATGAGCTGATGAAGCCACCGTCTTCGCCGTCGAAGCGGGGCGCGATCGTGATCTGGATCGTGTCGCCAATGGCGACCGAGTCCGTCGTGTAGCCGGCACGGTAGAAGATGCTCGCACTCATCCCCTCATATGCGACGTCGCGCGTGCCGCGCTCGTCATCCGTAATCTCGAGCACGATGAACGTGTGCGGATTTACGACTCGGATTTCCTTGACGATGCCCTCGATGACGACAGGTTCGCCGAAGTTGAACGGGGCTGCCGAATGATGTGCGAATCCGGCCGCCGCACTCAGCGCGAGCGCCGCAGTGGCCATGGTCTTTGCAAGCGCCTTCATTGACCTTCTCCCTCCGCTGCCGCTTCGTACATCCGGGTTGCGTAAACATCGGCCATCGTTGCCGTCACTGGCTCGCCGGCCTGCAATTGCTCTCGGCGCATCTCGAGCAGCTTGAACCACGGCTCTTCCGTGCAGTTATAAGCGAGGATCTGGCCCTCGGCGAGCGGCTGCCACCGGGCTGAGTAGGAGACCGGCTCGGTGTAGTAGACGGGGTCCGTCAGTGTCATCTCATAATCGATCAGCCTGAGCCCGTCGTCCCGAGTCTCCATGCTGAAACGCTCGACGAACGTGGCCTGATCGCTGTGCGGGAAGTTTCGCTGGTCCTGGCCGTCGGTCAGGCTCGTGGTTTCCACGACCAGCGTATCCCCATCCCAGCGTCCGGCCGAATACCCCTGCCGATTCGGGAAGCGGCGATTCAGCGGGTAGGCCTTGTCGTCCATGTAAACGCGGCGCGTTTCACCCTCGATCTCGAAAATGATGGTGATCTGCTCGGGTCGCTGAATGATCTCGAGTGGGTAGCCCGCCACCATCTCCATCATCGTCGGCATGCCATAGGGCACGCAGTAGGTTGCTGCGTTGTCGCGGAACGGCGCGACGAGCTGCTGGTACTCCCCGACCAGGCGGGCGCCTTCCTCGGTGAGCGGCAGGGTGGAATCCGGTGCGCCGAATCCCGAGGTGCGGCCCTGGCCGGGCTCGCGATACGTCTGCCAGACACCACTGAAGTCGGGACGTTCGCTCTGGGCGACGGCCAGGTTCATGATCACCGGCTGCGCCGCCACCAGGATGACAGCGAGCGTGATCGATCGTGAATGGTGCCTGGTATACATTCGAAAATCCTCGGGTTGATTGCCGGCACTCTGAATTATTGTTCTGCTGCCGGTGCTCGGCTAATTGTAAGTGTTCGCGGCCACTCGTTCACATGCGGTAGGATGCCGCGTTGTAAGCGGTGCCACTTGTCTGAACAGTGTCCGCGACGCACAGAAGAAGAATGAAGCAACACGCTATTCGCATAGAACGCTTTGGCGGGCCCGAGGTCATGCAGTTTGTGCCGGTCGAGGTCGAAGGGCCCGGCGCCGGGGAGCTCGTCATCGTGCATGACGCGATCGGC
>DATCZB010000086.1:0-16939 GCA_036526155.1 Gammaproteobacteria bacterium | reverse complement strand
GAGCTCGAATGTGTCGGCTACCTCGGCGTCGAACAGGTCGACGACACCGTAGTTCTGTGCGATCGTGTCGACGCCGACGCCCGTCTGGTTGAAGCCGCCGCTGCGAAAGCCCCTGCCGTAGCTGCCGAAGACCGTCAGCGTGTCAGACGGCTTGAACGCGAGCGAAACACGCGGCTGCAGCTCGTCCCAGGTCTTCTTGCGGACCTCGCCGGTGAAGGCATCGGTCAGCGCCCCGGGGATGAAGGGCTGAGGGGTCTCCGTCGTGTTCTCACGCTCGTCCTCGTCGTAGCGCAGCGAGACGGCCACCTCCCAGAGGTCGCTGATGTCATAGGTCAGCTCGCCAAACACGGCCCAGGCGAAATTGTCCTGGCTGTCGGCCAGGAAGGTCTGCTGGAAGCTGTTCGGGTAGATCGAATCGTCGTACGGGAAATTACCGCGCGGCGTGCGATAGACCGGGATAGCGCCTTCGCCGCGGTCCGCGATATTTCCGGTCGAGATGTAGCGATCCGTCTGCACGAAGTAGGTGCCTGCGATCCAGCGCAGTCGGTCCTCGCCGCTAGACGTGAAGCGGAATTCCTGGCTTACGGTCTCGACATCGAGGAACTGATGCTGTGCCTGATCGTCCAGACCGAAACCGAGCTGTACGAGGAACGATTCCTCGATGGGCAGAAAATTCCACTGGTCCCCAGTCAGGATCTCCTCGATCGAATCGATCGACGTAATAGATGTAAACGTCGCCGAGTCGAGCTCGTAATCGAGTTTGAACGAGAGCTGCGAAAGGTCCCTGTCATTGACGCCGCGGTTGTTAACGCGAACGGGCAGGCTGGTGATATTGACGTCATTCGGTACGGCGCTCGGAAACCCGACGATGTTGAAATAAAGCGATTGTGTTTCAACCTCGGACACATAAATCCTCGCGTCGGCCTTGAGGCGATCGCTCGGCTCCCAGATCAGCCTTGCGCGCAGCGAGGTGTCCTTGAACGGGTCGGCATCCTCGTTGAGATAGGTGTTGGGGATCCAGCCGTCGGTGTCGTAGTAGGACAGCGAGGCCTGGTACTTGAGCGTAGTGGAATCGCCGAGCGGGCCGCCGGCCGAGACGCCGACGTTATAACCGGAGCCGTCGTCGTAGCCGAGCTTGAGCCGCCCCTCGAATAAGTCGCCCGGCTCGCGCGTCGTGACCACGATCGCGCCGCCAATGGCGTTGCGGCCGTAGACCGCACCCTGGGCGCCTTTCAGCACCTCGATCTGCCGGATGTCGAACAGCTCCTGCGTCAGCTGCGCGGGGTTCGTCAGCAGCACGCCATCGACGAGGACGGCCGCCGAGGGCTCGCTGTTCCGTGCCTGGGAGATGCCGCGAATCGTCAGGAACGAGGTGCCCTGGTTCTGCGTCTCGACGAGCGTGACATTCGGTGTCAGCGAGATGAAATCCTGCGGCCGCTCGATACCGGCGTCTTCGATGTCTGACTCGGTAAAGACTGAAATCGTGACCGGCACGTCCTGGAACGACTCGGCGCGACGCCGTGCCGTCGTGACGATGATCGTTTCCTCGGCGTCTGCCTGCTGTGCAAGCGCCACGCGGGCATCGATAAAAAGAAGTGACGGAATACTCAGCGCGACAGAAGTCGCCACGCCGTAACGC
Source organism: Gammaproteobacteria bacterium (assembly GCA_036526155.1). Taxonomy (GTDB): domain Bacteria; phylum Pseudomonadota; class Gammaproteobacteria; order Steroidobacterales; family Rariloculaceae; genus DATCZB01. The sequence continues at coordinate 15,300 of DATCZB010000086.1, read as the reverse complement.
TTGAATTGCATGCTCCTACCCCTGGACCACAAGATTTGACGCTCGATTGTACGCCTTTTGCAACGAGAATAGGACTGATTCAAAGCCGCTCGTTGTTTTAATGCGACAGGGAATGTCCGTCGCGGGCCCTGTTCGGCACCTCGAGCGAAGACGTGCGGTGTGGCTAATCGTCCCGGAGGTAGGAAAGGCCGCCACGCTTGATGTAGATCGTGCACCCGCCCACCGTCGCAGGTGAATGGCTTGCGCCGGCCGGCAACCGGGTCCAGGTGCCGGCTGGAAAATCACCGGCTTCGTCTGTGTACTGCCCTTCAATGACGAAAATCTCTGCCCCTTCGGCGTAGTCGCGCCTTGTCGGTCCGTGGCCCGGCGCCCAGTGTTCGAGAGTCACGGAATCACTGTAGCCGTCCTGCGAATAGAGCGGCTTGACCTCGACGCCCGGGATGCTGCCGGGTTGCCAGTCGAGAGTGGATGTGTCGACCGCTACCTGATTGCGGTCCAGCCCCGGAAACTGCCGGAGCTTCACGAACAGCACGCAGCCTTCGCGCGACGACGGCGCATGACGATAGCCTTCCGGGTTCAGCAGGTAGGTGCCGGCCGGCCAGTCGCCGCGATCGTCGGTGAAGATGCCCTCGAGCACGAGGATCTCTTCGCCTTCCGGGTGATCGTGCGCCGGAAAGCTCGAGTCAGCGTCGTAACGCACGATCGCGGTGACTTGTCCCGATTCGGACGGGCCGACACGGTGGACACGCTTGCGCCAGACGCTTGGGCTCGGGCTCGGCGACCAGTCCATCGCCGCCGTTCTTACGGTAGCCCGGACGCTGAGATCGCCATTGAGCGCTTCGTCATCCATCCGGAAAGGATACAGGCTCGCGCGGGGACAGAACTCTTTTCGGAGGCAGGGTTTCGAAAATGGGGTCTGACCCCATTTACAGGGCTTCGAAAATGGGGTCTGACCCCATTTTCGCGTGACCCCATTTACGTGAACGCCGGATTTACTGGTCCGCCGCGCCTCCGGCATCGGGGCCACCCGGACCGCGGTTGCCGCCGCCTGGGCCGCCACCTCGCGGGCCCCCACCAGCCGGGCCACCGAAGCCACCGAGTTGCCGGCCCTGAAACTCTTCGCGGCTGACGAGGCCGTCGCCGTCACCGTCCCAGAGCCGGAACATGCCGCCGGGGCCGCCACCCCGTGGACCTGGGCCTGGGCCAGCACCCGGACCGGGACCCGGACCCGCACCTGGCCCTGGGCCCGGCCCGCCGGCTCTGCCGCCCAGCGCCGCCATGCGCTGGCGCATGAAGGCCATGACCTCGGCTTCCGTCAGGTGGTCGGGTGTCTCGTCCGTTTCCGTGTTCATCGCGTCGAATGTCGGTGGAGTGAATTCGCCGCCTCCGCCTCCGCCGCCTCCGCCTTGGGGCTGCGCCTGCGCGAGCACCCAGCCGGCCAGAAGAATTATCGCTGAGCCAATCGTTATCTGTCTTTTCACTGTCCTGCCCCGGTTGATTAGCGTGCCGGTCGAGTATAGTTGTGCCCTGATTGCAACCGTAAAAGAAATCTCAAGGCCGTTAATGATTTGCATGCCCACACCCGATCCGGACATCCTCGCCCGGCGCGAGGAGATCATCTCGGGCCTGCGTCGCCTGTTGCCGGCTGAAAGCGTCATCGAGGAGCCCTTGCGGCTCAAAGCGTATGAGACAGATGCGCTGACGGCCTACCGGCAACAACCGCTTGCGGTGGCCCTGCCGTCGACGACGAACGAGGTTGCGAAGGTGCTCCGGTTCGCCGAGGAGACGGGCGTCAACGTCGTGCCCCGAGGCGCCGGCACGTCACTGTCCGGCGGTGCGATTCCGGCTGCCGATGCCATCGTCGTCGGCCTCGGCAAGTTCAACCGGATTCTCGATATCGACTACGTCAATCGCTGTGTGGTTGCACAGAGCGGCGTCACCAACCTCGCGATCAGCCACGCGGTTGCGGAGCGGGGCTTCTATTACGCGCCGGATCCGTCGAGTCAGATAGCCTGCACGATTGGGGGCAACGTCGCCGAGAACTCCGGTGGCGTTCACTGTCTGAAATACGGCCTGACGACGCACAACGTCCTCGGCGTCGAGCTCGTGACGCCGGACGGCGAGGTGCTGCGTCTCGGTGGCCGTTACCTCGACAGCGCCCAGCTTGACCTGCTCGGGCTGACTATTGGCTCCGAGGGCCTCATCGGCGTCGTCACCGAGGTCACGGTGCGAATTCTGCGGCGACCACAGACGGCGCGAGCATTGCTGATCGGGTTTGCGGCCATCGAAGAGGCCGGTGCCGCCGTCGCCGGGATCATTGGCGCCGGGATCATCCCTGCCGGCATGGAACTCATGGACAAGCCCGCAATCCACGCGGCGGAAGATTTTGTCAACGCGGGTTATCCGCTGGATGTCGAGGCCCTGCTGATCGTCGAGCTCGACGGGCCCGAGGTCGAGGTCGATTGCCTGATCGAGTCCGTGACGGAGATTGCGAACGGTCACGGCGCGACGAGCTGTCGCGCATCGGTGAGCGAGGACGAGCGGCTCAGCTTCTGGGCCGGCCGCAAAGCGGCCTTCCCGGCCGTCGGCCGAATCAGCCCCGATTACCTTTGCATGGACGGGACGATTCCGCTCAGTGAATTGCCGCACGTGCTCGGCGCGATCGGTGAGATGTCGGAAAAGTACGGCCTCCGGGTCGCCAACGTGTTTCATGCCGGCGACGGCAATCTGCATCCGCTCATTCTTTACGATGCGAGCAACCGGGAGGAGTTCGAGAAGGCCGAGGCCTTCGGCAGCGACATTCTCAGGCTTTGCGTCGACGTCGGCGGCGTATTGACCGGCGAGCACGGCGTCGGTCTCGAGAAGCGCGACCTGATGCCTTACCAGTTCGACGAAGCCGATCTCGAGCAGCAGCATCGGGTCAAGCGCGCCTTCGATCCGGAGCTCAGGTTCAATCCGGGCAAGGTCTATCCGACGCTGCATCGCTGCGCGGAGCTCGGACGCGAGCACGTGCACTCCGGGTCTGAGCGCTTTCCCGACCTGCCCCGCTTCTAGATGTCTGCACCGTCCCAGTCTTCGGCGCTGCGGCCGGCGAGCACGGCTGAGCTTGCCGAGATCCTCGCCGCCGACGACCGGCCGCTCGAGCCCGTCGGCACCGGCTCGAAGCGAGCCATTGGCCGGCCGGTGGAGGGCGACGTGCTCGAGCTCGAGCTGCTCTCGGGCGTGGTCGACTACCGGCCGTCCGAGCTCGTGCTGACGGCCTGCGCCGCAACGCCGCTGGCGGAGCTCGGCTCCCTGCTGGCAGAGCATCGCCAGCGCCTGGCATTCGAGCCACCGGATCTGGCGCAGTTGCTCGGTAGCGGCGCCACGCGCCAGTCGATCGGCGGCGTGCTGGCGGCGAATCTGTCGGGCTCGAGGAGAGTCTCGGCCGGCGCTGCGCGCGATCACTTTCTCGGCGTGACGGCGGTCAACGGAGCGGGACAGACATTCAAGGCCGGCGGCAAGGTGGTCAAGAACGTGACGGGCTACGATCTGACCAAAGTCATAGCGGGATCCTGGGGCAGCCTCGCCGTCATGACCGAGGTTACGCTCAAGGTCGTGCCGCAGGCGGAGACGGAGGTGACCCTGATCTTGCCCGACGAAACGCCGGTTGCCGCCGTACATACGCTTTCCCAAGCGCTCGGATCTCCGCATGAGGTGTCGAGCGCGGCTTTCGATCCCTGGCGCGGCAGCGCGCTGCGGCTCGAGGGTATCGCGGCATCCGTCTCGGCTCGCGAACAGGCATTGCTCGGCGAGCTGGGTAGCCCTCAAGTGGAACGGCTCGAGGGCGACGAGTCGCATGCCTATTGGGCCAGGCAGGCGGGCGCCGAGGCGCTTTCCGAATGGCCGGTCGTCTGGCGGCTCTCAGTGCCGCCGAGCGATGCGCCGCGCGTCGTCGAGGCGATCGCTCCGGAGCGCTACCTGCTCGACTGGGGTGGCGGGCTGATCTGGGCCGCGTTCAAATCAGTTGATTCAACGAGAGTGCGGGGCGCGCTGCGGGAAGGCCACGCATTCCTGATCAAGGCGCCACCGGACTCTCGGACCTGCCGTCAGCAGCCGCCGTCAGCCGCGATGGAGCAGGTGCTCCACAAGCTGCGCCAGGCATTCGATCCGGCAGGGCGCCTGAACCCCGGACGTATGGACTGACGATGCGAACCGAATTTACGGCAGAGCAGCTCGAAGATCCGGCGCTACGCGAAAGCGAGGCCATTATTCGCAGGTGCGTGCACTGCGGGTTCTGCAACGCGACTTGCCCGACCTATCTTTTGCAAGGCGACGAGCTCGACAGTCCGCGCGGGCGCATCTATCTGATCAAGGAGATGCTCGAGAACGATCGGCCGGCGACCACAGATGTGGTGCGTCATGTCGACCGGTGTCTGTCCTGTCTTGCCTGCATGACGACATGTCCTTCCGGCGTCAATTATCAGCACCTCGTCGATCATGCCCGCGCGCATATCGAGCAGACCTACCGGCGGCCGTGGAGCGACCGATGGATGCGGGCGTTTCTCGCCGCCGTCATGCCCTATCCGCGACGGTTCGCGTTTTTCCTGGTTCTCGGTCGCCTGGCACGACCCTTCGCGCCTTTGTTGCCGCGGCGATTGAGTTCGGCGCTGGCACTGCTCTCGCAGGCGGCGCAGCCGGGCTCGGAGGACGGCGGCGTCGGCCATGTGCAGCCGAATGCGTCGGCAGCGGCCGTTCCCGCGCCGGCGACGAACGCGCGCGTCGGCGTCTTGACGGGCTGTGTCCAGAGTGTGCTCGGGTCTTCCGCTAATGCGGCCACGTTTCGGCTGCTCAGTCGCATGGGCGCCGAGCCGGTCGAGTTGTCGGGATGCTGCGGGTCGCTGTCGCATCACCTGGGTCGCAGCGGCGAGACGCGTGATTTCGCCGTCACTGTTATTGAGCGGCTGAAAAAGGTCGAAAGCAGCTCCCCGGTCGACGCAATCGCGGTCACCGCTTCGGGCTGTGGCGTGCATCTGAATGACTATGGATTCGTCTTCCGCGAGGATGATCAACTCGCCGAGAGTGCGGCGCGGGTCAGCGAGCTCGCTCGTGACGTGACCGAGGTAGTCGCCGAGCTTGGCTTGCCGACCGTGACCCGACCCGGCGGGCTGCGGGTTGCCTACCACTCAGCGTGCTCGATGCAGCACGGGCTCAGGAACCAGAACCCGCCGCGCGAGCTGTTGCGTGCCGCCGGTTTCGAGGTCGTCGAGATACCCGAAGGGCATGTCTGTTGTGGTTCGGCCGGAACCTACAACATGTTGCAGCCCGAGCTCGCCGACAGGCTCAGAGAGCGCAAGCTCGGTCACCTGGCCGGGCTCGACTTCGACGTTATCGCCGCCGGCAATCTCGGCTGCATGACCCAGCTCGCCGCAGGGACGGACCGTCCGATCGTGCACACGGTCGAATTGCTCGACTGGGCGACCGGCGGCCCGGTGCCGTCGGCGATCGCCGCACTGGTCGCGGCCTGACCTGAGCTCGGGTCAGCGCAACTCCGAATAGATTCTTGCTTCGAACGCCTGCAGCAGCTCGATTGCATCGGCGTCATAGAACGGCAGGTACTGCATCAGCAGCACGGCGCCGATACCGCTCGCCGGGTCGATCCAGAACTCCGTGTTGAAGATGCCGGCCCAGCTCATGCTGCCCGGGGTCCGAACGTCAGGATCTTCGTGCGCGCCCGTGACCTGAAAGCCGAGACCAAAACCATCGCGGCCGGCCCCGAGCGGAAAGGCGCGGGCAAGAGCCGGGTTGGGCTCGTCCTGGAGCGAGACCCGGACGTCGCCGAGCTGGTTGCGGCCGAGCTCCGCGACGCTTTCCGGGCGCAGCAGCCTCTGGCCGTCAGGGGCCACGCCGTCGTTCAGTATCAATTGAATGAAGCGCGAGTAGTCGCCGGCTGTCGAGTTGAGACCGCCATCGCCGCTCGGGGCTGACCGGATCTCGTCGGCATTCGGATTTTCGATGAGCGCGCCAGTGTCGTCACGGCCATGTGTCGTCGTCACGCGTTCGTTCTTCACGGTCGGGACGGCGAAAGACGTGTCGGTCATGCCCAGCGGCTCGAACAGGCGCTGCCCGAGAAACTCGTCGAGCCCGATACCCTCGATCTCCTCGAGCACTCGGCCGACGATCGCGATGCCGCCGGCATACGACCAGGCTTCCCCGGGGTCGTAGAGTAGCGGCACGTCGGCGCCATTGACGCCGGCTGCGTTCAGCGCCGTCACGGTATCGCTGGCGAACCCGTAAGCGAGGCCGGATGAATGCGACAGCAGATGCCGGATCGTGATCGGTTGCGCGGCAGGGCGGGTCGAGAAGCTTCCGTCTGCCCCGACCGGGCCCGTGATCACGCGCGCATCGGCATATTCCTCGACGTAGTCGCCGATCGGAGCGTCGAGCGACAGCCTGCCTTCCTCCACGAGCATCATGATGGCGGCCGCAGCGATCGGCTTCGTCATCGAGGCGATCCGGAAGATCGTGTCGGTTGTCATCGGCAGCCCGCCGGCGACGTTGCGCTGGCCGTGTGCCGACACGTAGATCACCTCATCTTCATCAGTGACGAGGGCGACGAGACCGGGAAGATTGCGTGCTGCCACCTCCGATTCGAGGAATCTCTCGATCGCAGCCGGGTCGGCGAGCTCGGCTGCGGATAACAGCGCAGGCGCCATGAGCCCGGCGGTCAGGGCGCCGAGCGGGATGGTTCTTGATTTCATTACGCAGAGCCTAACAGACGCTCTGGCTATCCTTAACGGCCGAAAAACTCCACGAGCTTGACGAGCGCGAGCGTATCGAGCCGGCAATACGCGAGCAGGGCTTCGCGCAAGGCCTCACGGCGTTCGGGCGTCGTGTCCTCGTGAATCGCCTCGAGATAGGCGGCCTGGGCCGCTTCACCATCTTTGACCTCATCGAGAATCGAGTAATCGACGTCGGCGCCGATCGTCGGCAGCACGGCCTTGATCGACCATGAGCCGCGCATCTCGGGGTGGTAGTAGTGCTGCTTCGCGATCGGGTGCAGATCGACGAGCCGTTCAGTCAGCGCTTCGAGTGCCGGCGCGAGATCGGCATAGCGCTCGGCGAGCTCGTTGAGCACGCGCTTTTCGTACGGCGTGTAGACGATGATCGGGCCGGAAGTGCCGAGCCGCTCGACGAGCTCCTCGGCAATCTGGCGCATCGGCGGCTCACCGCTGAGGTCGAGATGCTCCTCGTGCCGGATTGAGGCCGCACCGTCGTCGACATGGCAGGACCACTGAAACGGCAGCGCCTGATAGGGCCGCGTTGACGGCCAGATCGGGATGGCGAAGGCGATCGTTTCGAAGTCGAGGAAATACCGCGGGTATTCGAGCGCGTCGATCAGCGACTTGAGCTCCGGGGATACGTGGGGCTCGCCGGCGACCGTCTGGCGCCAGATGCGCTGCTGCGATTCGTTGGCGAGCTGATCCTCGCTGAGATCGCGAACGTCCTTATAGCCCTTATGCATCAGCGCATAGAGCGGCTCCTTGCGCCCGCCTAAGCCCAGGATCGGAAATTCGCCCTGCTCGGGCGCGCAGTGCGCGAAGAACGGGCACGCGTGGGGCGTCGTGCAGTGCGGGCCGATGTCGCGCTCGGGCTCGTCGAGCGACTCGAGCGTCTCGCGCGTCCCGGCGATATGCTCGGGCATGGCCGCGATCAGCGGTGCGAGGTCGGGTGTCAGGTCGACCTCTTTGAACAGCTCGTCGTAATTCCCGTCACCGCCATAGACGAACTCGGTATTGATCAGAGCCAGTCCCGTGCGAGATTGGTCCATGCCGAGTCGCCCGATTGTCCAGGCCTGTATCGCGCAATCGGACAGGAAGTGATCCTTGACCGAGGTCGATGACTTGACCTCGATGATTCGCGGCGCATCGCCGCTCCGGTCGAGGACGTCGACCTGCACCGTCAGCCCGTCGTAGTCGAAGGTGGCCTCGAAGATCGGTTCGCTGCCACCGGCTTCGAGCAGCGCCGCGGTCTCGGCGACGGCCGATCGCAACCCGCGGTTGTGGTCGATGAGCTGCCCGGCGCCTTTGCCGAGAACCTCGCGCGCCTTCGCGCCGACCACGCGCCCGGTCTCGATGGCTGCCTGGTCGTAGGCATCCTCGTCCTCGAGCTCGGGCGAATATTGCTCGAGCCAGAGACGCTTCGGACACTGCAGGTAGCGCAGCAGCTTGGTCTTGGATATGGCGATAGGTGGCATGCGGCCCGGGATGATGCCCGTCGGTGCGCCCTGACTCAAGACTCCAATGGCATTTGCACGCCGATGGTCGCGGTTAGAATGGAGCGATGAACTCGCAGCCCCAGGGCACAAGTTGCGGCGATTACGACGCCAGCCTGCTCGATTGGTTTCTTTCACTGTCTCCGGCCGAGCGCCTGGCGGAGCTCGAGTCGCGGATCGCATTTTTTCTGGAGGCGCGCGCGTCAGGTGGCGACCCCAAGCTTCAGGCAGATACTAGAACGCCTCGATGAGCATGGCGTCGAGTACGTCGTCGTCGGCGGCGTCGCGGCTGTCCTGCGCGGGGCGCCGATCACGACTTTCGATTTCGATGCGCTGGTCAAAATTGATCCTGCCAATGCCGAGCGACTCGTCGACGCCCTGCGCGCGCTCGACGCGCGGTATCGCGAACATTTTCCGGCGACTCTCAAAGGATCTGAGCAGCACCAGCAGCCACAGCAAGAACAGTCGGCGGTGCTAACGAGTGCAGTCCTGAAAATCGGGCAGATGGCTAAGAAATGGCGCTGACTTGAGGAGCCCCGGCCCCTCGCGCCAGCCGATTGAGGCAATCGCGGCGCTTCTCGTCCCGGATTCAGTTGCCCCGGGCAACCGGGCTCAGCCGAACAGCTGCACGTCGAACACCCTCGCGAGGATCAGCAGCACCGACATCCCACCGAAGATGACGAGGCTCAACCCGCTGAACCAGGTCGCAAACGTCGACGGATAGAAAATCTTGTCCTCTTTCGGGATGACCTTGAAGCAGTAGTAGAGATTCAGGAAGTAGATGACGGGCGCGACGAAGTAGGCGAGCGCGGAGGCCACGAGCACGAGATAGACGGGCCGCGGCAGGCCTGCGACGATCGCGACCGAGGTGATCAGCGAGAAGAACATCGCGATCCGGTAGATGTTGTACTCGGAGTTCCAGCGGCTGCGCTTCTCGTCGTCGAGATCGCGGCGCGCGACGCCGCGGAGCGCCGACGTCGTCCGGAACAGGTTGCGGCAGCAGGCCGCGATGACGCGCGGCCAGCCGTCGAAGTAGTTGAACGCCGTCGAGAACGCCGCCGCAAAGGCGCCGAGCAGGAAGATGACCATCATCGACGGGCCGACGCTGTCGGTGAAAATTCGCGCGATCTCGCCCATGACGGCATTGCCCGAAACCTCGCTCGGATAGAGCCAGACGGCAGCCAGCAGCAGAAACATCGTCGCGAGTACGAACGAGATGACATGGCCGAAGCGGAAGTCCATGAGGCCGATCTTGAACCAGCGCCGGCAATACTCGACCGCATGCGGCGGCAGCTTCGACGTGTCGACGGTCAGGTCATCGCGCGTGCTCGTGAACGGGTCGAACCGGCGCGTGATGCCGTCGGCGTCGAGCTTGCGCCTGATCAGGCCCATGCCGGCTCGTTTGGCCTTGCCCCACTCGGAAGCCTGTAGCGAAACATCGATGCCCGTCGGCAAGAGCCCGAGGAACGACGCGATGACGAGCCAGGAGCCCTCGGGCGTATCGAGCTCGAGGAAATGGACGAACTCGGCGACCGGAGCGGGCTCGACGATATAGACGCCGATTGTCGAGACGATCAGAAAGCCGGCCGCGATCTTGGTCGCGAGCTCGAGCGCCTTGTAACTGCCGCGCAGGATGATGAAGACTGATAGCACGCCGAGCACGAGCGCATAAAAACCGAGCTCGCCGTTGCTCTCGAGCCCCGGAATGTCGAGGCTCAAGAATTCGCTGAAGAAATAGAGCGCAACGGCAGCGGCGGCGATCAGGCGGCCCGCCTGGCCGATCGCCGACTGGATGACGGTCGTGATCAGCACATACCAGAGCGGCCATTTCTTCCAGGCCGTCGAATAGGCGTCGAGCATGCTGCGGCCCGTCGCATGCGTAAACCGGAACGCCATCTCGAAGCCGTAGTACTTGAAGATATAGGCGATCGGGATGCACCAGAGGAGCGCATATTCGAACCGCCCGCCCGCGACGGGAGCCGTCACGACATGGCTCGTGCCGATGCCCGTCATCATGAGCAACAGGCCGGGGCCGAAGTGGCGCAGCATCGCACCGGGCGCAAGAGACGGTAAGTCGAGTGCTTCGAGGTCGTCTACGCCACCCGTATCGGTCGGTTTTTGCCCGGTGTCAGCCATGATTTACTCCCTGAGTTCTGCCTTGAGCCTTACGAGCTCGATCGCGGCATCGAGCACTGGCGTCGGCACGTCGACGAGGCGCCCGAGCTCGGCGACCGAGGCGACCAGCGCGTCGATCTCGAGCGGACGGCCCAGCTCATAGTCCTGCAGCATCGAGGTCTTGTGCGCGCCGACGGCGGTGCCGCCGTCGATGCGCTTGTCGATATCCATCGCGAAACGGACGCCGAGCGCAGTGGCCACGGCGGCTGCTTCCTCCATCAGCGTCTTGATCACGAGGCGCGTGCCGGGATGCTGGCCCATCTGCTCGAGTGTTGCCCCGGTCAACACGCTGACCGGGTTGAAAGTCGCATTGCCGAGCAGCTTGAACCAGATGTCGTCGCGAATCTTGCGCCGCACGGGCGCTTTGAGCCCGCCGGCCGTCATGGCCTCGGCGAGCTTCGTCACACGCTCGGTTTTCTCGCCCGAGGGCTCGCCGAGCATGAAGCGATTGCCCTCGAGGTGTCTGACCACGCCGGGCTCGACGATCTCGCACGACGGATAGACGACGCAACCGATCGCCCGCTCCGGCCCGAGCGTGTTCCGGATCACGCCGCCCGGGTCGGCCGTCTCGAGCGTCTCGTCCTGCCAGGGCCCCTCGAGCGCATGGAAGTACCACCAGAGGATCCCGTTCTGCGCCGTGACGACGGCCGTCTCGGGGCCGAGCAGGGTCGCGATCTGGTCGACGACGGGCGCGACCGAGTGCGCCTTGAGCGTGACGATGACGTAGTCCTGCGGCCCGGCTTCGCTCGGGTCGTCGGTGCAGGCGAGCTCGAGCGTGCGGCGCTCACCGTCCTGCTCGATCGTCAGGCCGTTTTCGCGCATGGCCTTCAGATGCGGACCGCGGGCAATCAGCGTGACCTCGCAGCCGGCATCGACGAGCGCGGCACCGAGATACGCGCCGATCGCCCCGGCTCCGTAAACGCAGACTTTCACGCCATCGATTCCGGTTGCCGCGGGGGTCTCATCGCCTCAGGCGAGGCCGAGCTTCTCGGCGAGCCCGATGCGCTGCAGCTTGCCGGTCGCGCCCTTCGGGATCTCATCGAGAAAGACGATCTTGCGCGGCACTTTCATATCGGCCAGACGCTCCGAGGCGAAAGCGCGGATGCTCTTCTCGTCGGCCTCGGCGTTCTCGCTGAGCACGATCGCGGCCGCGACGTCCTCGCCGAGCTTGTCGTGCGGCACGGCGAAGGTCACGACCTGGGCGACGGCCGGGTGGTCCAGCAGCACCTCGTCGACCTCTCGCGGCGAAATCTTCTCGCCGCCGCGGTTGATGATTTCCTTGAGCCGCCCCGTCAGCCGGAAATAGCCGTCCCCGTCGACGACGCCCTGGTCGCCGGTCCGGAACCAGCCGTGGGTGAACGCTTCGGTGTTGGCCTGGTCGTTGTTCTTGTAGCCCGACGTGACATTCGGGCCGCGAATGACGATCTCGCCGATCTCGCCCGCCGGCAGCAGGCCGCCGGCCTCGTCCATGATCGCGACCTCGGGACCCGCCGGGACGCCGACGCTGCCGGGCTTGCGCTCGCGCGGCGGCAGCGGGTTGCACGCCATCTGATGCGCGGCCTCGGTCATGCCGTAAGCCTCGATGACCGGCGCGCCGAAGGTCTGCTCGAGCTCGGCCATGACCTGCGGCGGCAGCGAGGCCGATGAGGAGCGCACGAGACGCAGCGGCACGTTGTCGATGATTTTCTGGTTACGCGAAGCGCGCGAAAGAATCGCCTGGTGCATCGTCGGCACGCCCGTGTACCAGGTCGGCCGGACCTCCTCGAGCCAGCGGAAAAAGTGCAGCGCGTTGAAGCCAGGCGAGCAGTGCACGCTCGCACCGGCATGCAGCGAGCTCAGGACCGCTGCGATCAGGCCGTGAATATGAAACAGCGGCATGATGTTGAGGCACCGGTCGCCGGCGAGCAGCGCGATGCTGTCGGCAACGTTGACCGCCGAGGCGCAGACGTTGCGCTGGCTCAGCGGGACGATCTTGGGGCGCGAGGTCGTGCCGGACGTATGCAGCACGAGAGCCGTGTCGTCGGCTGCCGCGAACCCGGGCTGTGCCGCCGTTCCCGCTTCGCCTTCGAGCGTGAAGATGCCGGCTGGCGCCGCCGCGTCGGCATGCAGGGTCGCGACCGGGATGCCGAGCTCGGCTGCGACCTCGAGCGCAGGTGAGCTCGATCCTGCCTCGACCACGAGCAGCCTGGCCTCGAGGTCGCTGAGGTAGAAATGGAACTCGTCGCGGCGGTAGGCCGGATTCAGCGGTGCCGTCGTTGCCCCGGCTCCGATTGCGACGAACGCGCTGGCCATTTCGGGCCCGTTCGGCAGCACGATCGCGACGGCGTCGTTACGTCCGACGCCGAGGTCGTTGAGCCGGGCCACGGTGCTCGCAACGTGGCTGCGCAGGCCGGCATAGTCGAGCGCCTGCCTGCCCGGTGCGCCGATCGCCTCGGCGCCGTCGGCGCCATGCTCCAGGAGCTCACTTATGGTTTCTGGTTGCGACATCAGGTTCTCCCGAATCCTGGTTTCAGTCGAGCGGAGCGAGCAGGGTTCGTCCCGGTGGATGCCCGTCGAAGCGCTCGACAGATGGCCCCCGAGCGCGCATGTTGTTTTCCTTATCTACGCATCGCCGAGCGCGGACGATATCCCGCCGGTTGTGGGCCAGTCAACGAATACTTGGCCCGCATCGCGGCGCGCCGGCCGCCTCAGTTGCCGCTCCCGGCGAGGCATTCCACCGCGCCCGGCATCAACGCCAGATACACCTCGTGCAGCGGTTCCTCGTTTTCGGCTTCCTGCTCGAGTCTCCATTCCTCGAGCAGGACCGGCGCGGGGTTGTGGCATAGAAACCTCAGGCTGTGGCCGCTGTCGGTCACGATCTGGGTCGGCTCGCCGAACCGGGCCAGAAGCTCATCGGCGAACCGGAAGAACACCTCGCTCGTGTCCTCGGGATCACTTGCCAGCGAAAGGTAATGAATCGAGCTGATGAAACCGCGGATGTCGCAATCAATCTCGATGCGGACGCGCTCGTCGTAAATCGTGCCGAGCAGCTCCGTGATGTAGCCGGGGTTCTCGGGGTCGTCGGACTCGTAGCCGCCCTGAAATACGCTGCCGTTGGCAAGCTCGGCGTCGATGATCTCGGTGCAGCTCGAAAGATCGGAATAGCCGCGGAATTCGAGCTGCGGCTCGGCGCAGCCTTGTAAGGCGATGCAGGGAATGAGCAGCAGCGATGGCGTTCGCATCGGGCGCCTCCCCGCTCAGAAGATCTCGGGCTTCAGCACCGGCCAGAAGCGGACCAGGAGAAGGATCCCGCTGATGGCGAACACGCCGAGCATCACGCGCGTCCGCTGCCGGTAGTCGTCGATCAGCGCGATCGCGGTCTCATCGCATTGCCTTCGATACTCGCCGCTCCTGATGAACCTGGCCCAGCGCCGCTCGGGGTCCTGCATGATGGCTTTCATGCTCCGCGGCGCGCCGAGCGCCTGCCACAGCGAGGGCTCGATGAGCTCGCTGAGCAAGCCAAGCGTCGTCCGGGCCCGCGCCTGCAGGCTCAAGACCCACAGGGTCATCGCGACGACGTAACCGATGCCGACGAACAGCAGCGTCTGCTGATCCGCGCTGAGCTGCATCGGTGGCCGCGGAACGCTCGAGCGCCCGTGTTCAGAGGCGCTCGAACCGCTCCTCGAGCTCGCCGTTCTCGTAGAGCTCGTAATAGAACGTTGTGGCGTCGCACGGCGGGCTCTCGACGAGCTCGCTCGGGTTGCCGCGCTGCGAGCCGCGTGTCCGGACCAGAGGCTCGGTGTAGTAATCGTCGTGGATCGTCATGGTGCGCCCGATCGTGAGTCCGTCATCGGCCACGGTCCAGCGCTCGACGATGCGCGTGCCGTCACCGCCCGTCATCGGATAGCCCGAGCCGTCGAGCCAGCCGGGCGAGAGGTGCGTCGTCTCGATGACCAGTGTTCGATCCTCCCAGCGCCCGGTCGAGAAGCCCATCGATGAGAGCGGTTGATCGGCCGGCGCCGCACGGCCATCCATGTAGACCCAACGCGGCGTATTGTCCTGCAGAAAGACCATGACATAGTGCGAGCCGGCGTTCAGGACCTCGACCGGATAGGGCGAACCGAAGATGCGCGGCAAGCCAACCGGCAGACAGCGCAGCGCATGGTCGTCGCCGAAGATTCTTCCGGCATAAATCTCGGCAGCCTCGCCGGTCATCGGCATGGGTTTGGGCTCGAAGTCGTCGACCGTGGTCCGGAATTGATAGCGGTTGTCCCAGAAGCCTGTGATGTCGATCTGAAAATCGGCCGGCGTATAGGTATGCACACGCTCCGTATCGGCCGTGACCTCGGTGGTCGACGCCGCGTTGACGCAGCGGCCGAGCCGGCGGCCACTGTCGAGATGGATGCAGGTTGCATAGAGCTTCGTCGCGCCATCGCGGCCGAGGTTGCCGGTGGCGACGACGTGATCGCCTGCCGCCAAGGTCTGCGGCGTCCAGTTCTCGCGACGATAGGTCGGCAGGTTGCCGGGCGGATGCAGTGACCACTGCTCGACCGTGCCGTCCTCGAGCGTGACGTCGACGTCATAGCGAATGTGCGGGTTGGCCCACCAGACCCGGGTGACGATGCCTTCGACCTCGCCGTCGAGCGATCCGTCGAACTCGCTCGCGAACGCGTGATGCGCCGACGTGCCCGAAGGCATGCCGGATGCGAGCAGGACGACGAGTGCCGGGCCAGGCGCCAGTCGGCGGATTACGTCTGCAATTTTCATCTTTTGTCCTCCTTGCGCCGAAACGCTCGAGCGGCTTCGGCTCAGTCAGCCGGCCGGCTCGATGCGCAGCACGGCGCCGGCCGTTTCATCGGTGATCACGTAGAGGAGCCCGTCAGGCCCCTGGC
>DATCZB010000085.1:0-6781 GCA_036526155.1 Gammaproteobacteria bacterium | reverse complement strand
ACAATCTGCGACTCGCGCGCTTCGTAGGCATCGACGCCGCCCGTAACCTCGACATAGTGATCCAGAATCGTTGCGGCTTCGGGCAGCTCAGCGTCGTCCTGCGCGCGTGCCGTTGACAGGGTCAGCACGGCAGAGACGACGGCAATCGTTATCCAACGACCAGACTGGGTGTTTTTGATCACGATGGTTCTCCGTGTTCGAATCTCTAGGGTCGCGTCGCCTCGATCCATTCGAGCGCGGCGTCGAGCACAGGGTCCGAAGCGTTCAACAGGGCCCGCTGATCGAGCTCGATAATTTCGTCGGGGCGCACCCCGCGGCCCTCGAGCTCCTGGCCGCCGGCCGATACGTAGTTCGCAATGGCGTGCTGAAAGCCGTCGCCATTCGGCAGCCGCTCGATGACTGATGGTAACGCGGCTCCGGCACTGGTTGTCCCGAAGATGCGCGCGCGGCCGAGATCCTGCAGCCCGCCCGCGAAGATCTCGGCCGTCGAGGCAGAGCTCGAATCGACCAGGACGGCGACCGGCCCCTCGAACGGATCCCGGCGCGGGTTGACCGCAAACCTGAGCTCGACATCCCGCATGTACATCGTGCCGAGCTCGAGCCCCTGCTCCGACGTCAGAAAACCCGCCATGCCCATGGCCATCGCGGCGATACCGCCAGGGTTGCCGCGCAAATCGATGATGATCCCGGCACAGGGATCACAGTTGCGAACCGACCTCTCGAAACTGGGCATGATGCGCGGCACGTCGAGGAACGCATTGAATCGCACATAGGTCACGTCACCGTAGCGCCGGTCCTCATACCAGACGGCCATCGGCGGCAGGTTACCGAACCGGACCAGCGCACCGCGTGGAGGCACGGTCGGGACGTCGAGATCGACGACCTCACCGTTCTGATCCAGAAAGCTCAGCGGAACGGAAGAGTTGGCCGCCCCGCTCAGACGCTGGCGCAGCGAGCTCGTCAAAACCAGATCGAGCCGCAGGCCACGTTGCCGCGCAATCTCCTGCAGCGGTTCTATCATTGCCACGATCTCCCGGCTTCCCAGCGCCAGCAGCACCCAGCCCGGACGGACACCCGCGGCCTCGGCCGGCGAATCGGGCACGACCTCGGTGACGACGGCCTGCGCGTCGAGCATCCGGATATCGATACCCGTCACGTGCTGGCCGCTGCTTGCCGGATCGAGATCGTCGTAGACCAGCTGCGGGATGATCCCGAAATGTGACTGATCGAGACGACCGAGCATCTCGCTGAGCAGCTCACGCACCTCCTCGAGGTTCGAGGAGGCAGCAATTCGAGGCTCGAATTCACGGCGAATCGCGTCCCAGTCGAGCCCGCCGGGCGCCACCTGCCAGTGCGTGTCCCGGATCACGGTCCAGACCTGCTCGAACGAGGCCATCGCCTGACCGCGCTCGGGGCTCGTCGCGAACTGCGCCTGACCCGGGCGCGGCAGACCGGTCGCTGCCATCATGATCAGGACGAAAGCTGCAGTCAGGGCGGCTGCCCTTCTGGGCGGGCGCTGAAACATGGCCGGATACTTGCTCAACTCGTTGCGACGCAATTCCGCTGTCATGATACGCCCAAGAAAAAGCCCCGCCGAAGCGGGGCTTTCCCGGTTTTGAGGCGGAAGCCTCGAGGCAGAGACTGCCGGCTTACATCATGCCCATTCCGTGGTCATGGCCACCCGGCATCGGCGACGCCTCTTCCCTCGGCTGCTCGGCGATCATGGCTTCGGTCGTGAGCAACAGGCCGGCAACGGAGGCTGCGTTCTGCAGCGCCAGTCGCGTGACCTTGGTCGGGTCGATAATGCCGAGCTCGACCATGTCGCCGTACTCGCCGTTGGCGGCGTTGTAGCCGAAGTTGCCCTCACCCTGGACCACGGCGTTGAGCACGACCGACGCATCGGCGCCTGCATTGCCCACGATCTGGCGCAGCGGCTCCTCGATCGCGCGCCGCAGGATATTGATACCGACATCCTGATCGTCGTTCGATCCCTTGAGATCCGCAATCGCATCGCGGGCCCGAACCAGCGCCACGCCACCACCGGCGACAACGCCTTCCTCAACGGCTGCCCGCGTCGCGTGCAGCGCGTCCTCGACGCGTGCCTTCTTTTCCTTCATCTCGATCTCGGTCGCAGCGCCAACCTTGATCACGGCGACACCACCCGCGAGCTTGGCAACTCGCTCCTGCAGCTTCTCGCGATCGTAGTCAGAGGTCGATTCCTCGATCTCCTTGTTGATCTGCTCGACACGACCCTGGATATCGGATGCCTGGCCGGCACCGTCAATAATCGTCGTGTTCTCCTTGCTGACCTGAATCTTCTTGGCCTCGCCAAGATCCTCCAGCGAAGCCTTCTCCAGCGACAGACCGACCTCTTCGGAGATAACCTGACCGCCGGTCAGCACCGCGATGTCCTGCAGCATGGCCTTGCGGCGATCACCGAAGCCGGGCGCCTTGACGGCCGCGACCTTGACGATGCCACGGATGTTATTGACCACCAGCGTCGCCAGTGCCTCGCCTTCGACATCCTCGGCAATGATCAGCAGCGGACGGCTCGACTTGGCAACACCCTCGAGCAGCGGCAGAAGATCGCGAATGTTCGAGACCTTCTTGTCGTGGATCAGGATGTACGGGTTCTCGAGCTCAGCCGACTGGCTCGAATGGTCGTTGATGAAGTACGGCGATAGATAGCCGCGATCGAACTGCATACCCTCGACGACGTCGAGCTCGTTCTGCAGACCGGAGCCTTCCTCGACCGTGATCACGCCTTCCTTGCCGACCTTTTGCATCGCCTCGGCAATGATCTGGCCGATCTCCTCGTCGGAGTTTGCCGAGATCGTGCCGACCTGGGAGATCGACCTGTCGTCTTCGCAAGGCTGCGACAGATTCTTCAGGGACTCGGTGATTGCCACGACGCCCTGGTCGATGCCGCGCTTCAGGTCCATCGGATTGAACCCGGCCGCGACGGCTTTCAGGCCTTCGCGCAGAACAGCCTGGGCCAGAACGGTGGCCGTGGTCGTGCCGTCGCCGGCCGCATCGGACGTCTGCGAGGCCACTTCCTTGACCATCTGGACGCCCATGTTCTCGAACCTGTCCTCGAGCTCGATTTCCTTGGCAACCGAAACGCCGTCCTTGGTGACGGTCGGCGCGCCGAAGGCCTTCTCGAGCACGACATTACGGCCCTTCGGGCCGAGCGTGACCTTGACCGCGTTGGCCAGGACGTTCACGCCGCGCATCATGCCCTGTCGCGCTTCATCTGCAAATTTGACTTCTTTAGGAGTCGCCATTGAATTGTCTCCCTACATTAATAAATTTGATTGCTATGGGATCGGGCCGATCAGCCCTCGACCACGGCCATGACGTCGTCCTCGCGCATGACCAGCAGGTCCTCGCCTTCGACCTTGACCTCGGTTCCCGAGTACTTGCCGAACAGCACGCTGTCGCCGACTTTGAGGTCCAGGGGCCGGACTTCGCCCGAATCAAGGATCTTGCCGTTGCCGACTGCAATGACCTCGCCTCGGATCGGCTTTTCGGCCGCTGTGTCGGGAATGACGATGCCTCCGGGCGAGGTTCGTTCTTCCTCAATGCGCTTCACGACGACGCGGTCGTGTAAAGGACGGATATTCATGGATGGGTCTCCCTTTCCAAGCCTCTGATTTTGATAAGAAAGTGATCGTTACGGCCGGATTCTTGTTAGCACTCGGCCACAGTGAGTGCTAATCATAGTGATCAAATGCTGAATTTCAAGAGTCTGCAGGCAAAGTCATGACTTTAAGACCCGATGCTCGGTATGCTTCATTGTTGACCTCGCCGGAATCAGAGGCATGAGCAGCGATCTCCGACTGGTTCTTACAACCTGCAGCAGCCGAAGCGTAGCGGAGGAGCTCGCGGCCAGCCTCGTCGAGCATCGCCATGCCGCCTGCGTCAACGTTCTGCCAGGCGTCAGCTCGACCTATCGCTGGCTGGGTAAGATTGAGCGGGCTGAGGAGGTCCTCTTGTTGATAAAGACGGGAATCCATGAATTGCCGGCGATCGAAAGGACGGTTAGGGCGCTGACCGGGTATGAACTGCCGGAGCTTGTCGCTGTCGAAATCGACAGCGGCTCATCCGATTATCTGGCCTGGGTTGCCGCCTCGATTGGGGAGCGTGCTGGGTGACAGCCGAAGCAAGAACAAGATGGATCGTCAGGGGCATGGCAGCCGTGCTCGGCTTCAGCCTGCTCGCAACGGGCACCGATCGCGTGCTGCAGGCTCAGCAAATCCTGCCGCCGCAGGAGATGTTCCAGCACGAGATCTCGGTCGAGAACGAACAGATCGTGATCGACTTCGATATTCAGGACGGCGGCTATCTGTATCGCGAGAAGTTCGGGTTCGACGTTGCTGACGGGCGGGTCACCCTGCAGCCGGCTCGCTTCCCGCCTGGCGAGATTCATACCGACGAGTTCTTCGGCGAGCAGGAAATCTATCGCGACGCGTTTCAGATCGCGATCCCGTATACCCGGACCGGCGCCGTCGGGTCTGTCGAGCTCGAAATCAGGCTACAGGGTTGCGACGACAACACGAAGATTTGCTATCCGCCCCAGAACTGGCCCCGGACCGTCGAGCTGCCGCCCGGCCCGATCGCCGCCAGCGGCCTGGCGGGCAGTCTGTTTGCCGGGGCAGACCCGGACCAGCCGCTGCCGATCGAAGCAGCCTTCGTTCCGAACCCGCGATTCGATGCAGCCAACGAGCTGACGGTCGCCTGGGACATTGCGCCCGGCTACTACCTGTATCGCGACAAATTCACCTTCGCAGTCAACTCCGGCGAGATTCAGTTCGGCATGGCCAGGCTACCGACCGGCGTAGCCCACAACGATCAGAACTTCGGCGACGTGGAGGTCTACTATGGCCGGGTCGAAGTTGTCGTCCCGTTCAATCGGGCGCACCCGAACGAGCAGGCGCTGTCGCTAACCGCGGGCTACCAGGGCTGCAAGGACGAGAGCATCTGTTACCCGCCTGCCGAGCACGTCTTCGAGCTGATGCTGCCAGCCTCAGCGGAGTTCGCACGCGACTCCGCCGGCGGCGAGACGTCAGCCATGGAGTCCGAACAGGATCGCCTGACTCGATTCATCAGTGAGGGCGGCTTGCCGGCCGTGCTCGGCACATTTCTCGTTCTTGGCCTGGGTTTGTCGCTGACGCCCTGCGTTTATCCGATGGTGCCCATTCTTTCCAGCATAATCGCCGGTCAGGGCACCGTGTCGACGGGGCGCAGCTTCGCGCTTTCCGTCAGCTATGTACTTGGCATGGCCGTTACCTATTCCGTCGCCGGCGCTATCACGGCCCTCGCCGGAAATCAGGTTCAGGCAGTTTTTCAGGAGCCCTGGATTCTGGCATCGGTCGCTGGTCTCTTCGTCCTTATGGCACTGGCTATGTTCGGCCTGTTCGAGCTGCAGATGCCGACGGCGATCCAGTCGCGAATCAACTCGCTGGCGAACCGGCAAAGGGGTGGCCTCTTCGGCACGGCTGTCGTCGGCGCACTGTCGGCGCTGATTGTCACGACGTGCGTTGCGCCGCCATTGATCGCCACGCTGGTGGCCATTGGCAAGAGCGGCGAAGTTGCCCGCGGCACAGCAGCTCTGTTCGTGCTGGCGATCGGCATGGGCGTGCCGCTGCTGCTGATCGGCGCATCAGCCGGCAAGCTGCTTCCGAAAGTCGGCCCGTGGATGAACACGATCAAGGCAGGGTTCGGCGTCGTCATGCTCGGCATGGCAATCTGGATGCTCGAGCGTGTCGTGCCAATGCTCGGCATGCCGGGAACGGTCACGCTGTTCCTCTGGGCGCTGCTCGTGTTCATGACCGGCGTGTTTCTCGGTGCGTTCGAGTCTCTGCCGCCCGAACCGCAACCTCGGCGCCGGCTTGCCAAGGGCCTCGGCGTCCTCGCCTGCCTCTATGGCGCGCTGATGCTGATCGGCGCGACGCTCGGTGGCGACGACCCACTCGAACCCATCCCCCGTTCGTTTGGCGGCTTAATGGGCCAGCCGGCCGAAGTCCAGGAGTCCCTGCCGTTCGTCGAACTCCAGACCGTGGCCGAGCTCGAGACACTGCTCGCTTCGGCGCGGAACGCGGGCCAACCTGTCATGGTGGATTTCACGGCTGACTGGTGCGTCGAGTGCAAGAGGATGGAAGCGCGCACGTTTCCGGACGCAGGCGTGGTCGCCGCTCTGGAGCCTTTCCTCCTGCTCAAGGCCGATGTCACCGAGAACAATGCGGACGACCAGGCGCTTCTGACCTACTTCGAGAGCTACGGCCCGCCGACGATCGTGTTCTTCGATCGCAGCGGAACCGAGCAGGATGCGTATCGCCGTTATGGCTACGTGCCGGCAGACGAGTTCAGCGCGCATGTCAGCGCACTCGCAGCATTGTAGACTGGGCCCATGAACGCGAAGCAACTGACCAGAAGACCAACCCTCGTGACGCTGATCCTCAGCGCGGTCGCACTCAGCGGTTACGCCGCCTACCGGCTGGCCGTCAGCACGCAGGAAACCGATTCACGGTTCGCCAATGAGCTGCCCGAGATCGTGCTTAACGACCTGTCTGGTGCGCCGACGCCTCTCGCGACCTGGTCCGACGGGCCGATGCTGGTCAATTTCTGGGCAACCTGGTGCGCGCCCTGCCTGCGCGAAATTCCCCTGCTCAAGTCGTTTCAGGACGAGCACCCGGCAATCGAGGTCGTCGGCATCGCCGTCGATCAGCTCGAGCCCGTGCTCGACTTCGCCGAGGAAATGCAATTCAACTATCCCGTCCTC
>DATCZB010000084.1:0-9472 GCA_036526155.1 Gammaproteobacteria bacterium | reverse complement strand
ATCACGACGAAGCGCTGGTCGCGCGTGAACAGGATGCGGTAAGGCCAGCCGAATCCCGTCAGTTGCCGGCGAATCGCGCCGTCGTCGAGATCGATCAGTGAGACGGTGCCTTCGGCGTTACTGCCGACCCAGACGTCGAAGGTCTCGGGGTTCGCACCGATCGCCTCGGGCTGCGGCGGCATGTCGAGCACGCGGACGGTGGCGCCGGCCTCGAGGTCGATGACCGACGCGCTGTTGCCCCGGGTATTCGCCGTGACCGCCAGGGTGCCATCGGACGACATCGCGACCATGTGCGAGCCCGGCTGGCCGGTATCGATGACCTCTGCTATCTCCCCGGCGTGAAAGTCGACGATGACGACTTCGTTGCTGCCCTCGGTCGTGACGATCACGTCTTCCTGCCCGGGCATGAGCAGGATGCCGTGCGGCATCGGATAGTCGGACAGGTCGATCGTGCGGGCGACCGACAGGTTCTCGACATCGAACACCGTCAGGCTGTTGCCGCCGCTGTAATCGGTACCGATCGCCCAGCGCCCGTCGTCGGTGACGATGAGCTCGTGCGGGTTGTTGCCGGTCGGCAGCGTCGCGATGGTCTCGCCGCTCGCGAGATCGATGAACGTCGCGTCATTGCCGCGCTTGTTGAGCACGATCAGCGTGCCGCTCAGATCGTCCGGCGCCTGGGACCGGACGAGGCCCGCCAACAGCATGACGAACAGGCTGATCGAGATGTGTGTCGTTAATCTCATGGTCGGCTTCGTCGGTTCGTGGATCGGGTTTAGTATACAAGTGGCCGCGATGGCCGATGTGTGGCAGGCTCGCGGCAGGGGGAACCATCATGCTGCAGACACTTCGCGCCGCGCTGGCGCTCGCGACCATCTTCCCGGCCCTTGCCTTTGGCCATCACAGCATATTCGGCGTCTTCGACGGCAATGGCGCGACCGAGCTCGAGGGCGTCGTCAGCTCGATCTCATGGCGCAACCCGCACGTCAGCTTCACGCTGACGGCTGTCGGAGAAGGCGGCGAAAGCGAAACCTGGGAAATCGAGACGACGTCGCTGAGCAATCTGCGCAAGTTCGAGATCGCACCCGATTTCATGCGGGTCGGCGAACGGGTTCGGGTCGCAGGCCTGCCCTCGGTCAGGGGCATGAACGAAATCTACGCGCGCAACGTCCTGCTGCCGAGCGGCGAGGAAGTGCTGCTCGGAGCCGGCATCCAGCCGCTGTGGTCGGACCGCACCGTTGCGGCCTCGGAGCGCTCGCGCGCCGCGAGCGGCGACGCCTCGAGCCCCGAGCTCGGGATCTTTCGCGTCTGGAGCTCGGCCGGCCCGATGCTGTTGCCCGAGACCGTCAACGCGGCTTTCGACCTGTTCAGCTACCCGTTGACGGCGCGCGCACGCGCCGTTGTCGAGGGCTTCGATCGCCTGGCCGACACCCCGATCGCCAACTGCGCGCCGAAGGGCATGCCCGCGATCATGGAGCAGCCTTACCCGATGGAGATCGTCGACGAGGGCAACGCAATCGTCCTGCGCATCGAGGAATACGACACGATCAGAACCATCCACCTGGCTGACGCGAGCGACCCGTCGACCGTGCCCGCCAGCATCCTCGGCTACTCGACGGGCCAATGGGAAGGCGCCTCGCTCGTGGTGACGACAACCAGGGTCAACTGGGGCCACTTCGATACCGTGGGCATTCCGCTGACCGAGGCCGTCGAGATCGTCGAGCGATTCACCCCGGCAGCCGACGGCAGCCGCCTCGATTACGAGATGACGGTCTCGGACCCGAACACTTTCACCGAGCCGGTCGAGCTGTCGAAGTACTGGTTGTGGCTGCCGCAGGTCATGGTCGAGCCATACGAGTGCCTGTAGGCCGCAGCCGACAGCCCGACGACAACCCGCCAAGGCGTACAGACGACGACACGCCAGAGCGTACAATTCTTCAGAGGTAAAAATTCCATGCTGACGATGCTGACCAGAATCCCCCGCGTGCCCCTCGCGCTCGCGCTGGTGTTGCTGACCACGGGCGGCAGCGCCTGGCCGCACCATTCGATAGCCATTTACGACTCGGATAACCCGATCGAGCTCGCCGGCACCGTCGTCGAATGGAAGTTCGTCAATCCGCACTGCATCATCGAAATCGAAGTGGCGGACGCCGATGGCGGGACGACCGTCTGGAGCGTCGAGGGCAGCAACACGGCCGGGCTGTTCCGCCGGGGCTGGACACCGGAAACGCTGCAGCCAGGCGACCGGATCGTCGTGACCGTGCGCCCGCTGCACAGCGGTGCGCCGGGCGGCAATTACAGTAACGTGCGCTGGCAGGATGGCACGCCCGTCGATCCGCGCGCGCCGCGGCCGTCGGGCGAGTAGCGCGATGCGGTACGAAGATCACCGGGCCATCGCCCAGCGCCGACTCATCGGCCTCGTGGCCGCGGGCCTCGTGGCGGCAGCTCCCCTCGCCACGGTCGAGGCGCAGAACACCCACCCCGACTGGAGCGGTCAATGGGCCAGGATCGGCAGTCTCACCTGGCCGCCCGAAGGCTACGACGTCGCCGGGCCGCCGCCGCTGACCGAGGAGTACCAGGCCATTCGCGAGGAGTACCTCGCGCTCAGGGCCGAGGGCGTGCTCGCCGGCGACCCGCCCGCGACCTGCCTGCCGCCCGGCATGCCGCGCGTCATGAAGATGTCGTTTCCGATGGAGATCGTCATCACGCCGGCGACGACCTACGTCATCGCCGACTGGGAAAGCCAGGTCCGGCGCATCTACACCGACGGCCGCGACTGGCCCGGCTACATCCTGCCCGAGTTCAACGGTTACTCGATCGGCGAATGGCACGACGAGGACGGCGACGGCGTCTACGACATGCTCGCGGTGGAAACCCGCGGCATGAAGGGCCCGCGATCCTTCGACTCACGGGCCGTCGTGCTGCACGAGAACAACCAGACCGTCGTGCTCGAGGAGTTCCGCCGCATCGACGAGAACACGCTCGAGAACCGCATCACGACCATCGACGATGCGCTGACCGAGCCGTGGACGATTCACCAGCAGTATCGGCTCGAGACGGAGAACGTCGTCTGGGTCGAATACGTGTGCGCCGAAGGCAATCGCCACATCAAGCTCGGCGATGAGTGGTACTTCGTCAACGAGATCGAAGGCACGCTCGACCCGACCCGGGTCGGACAGCCGCGGCTGGTGCCGGAGTCGCCCTAGCCGCTGACGCGAGCACCCGCCGGCAATCGGCGTTCGGCGCGCTCAGTTCCCGGGCAGGGCGCCCGGCGTCAGCGCTTCCGGGCGCTCCTCACAGGCATACTCGAGCAGGGCCCAGTCCGGCTCGAGCACGAAGTCGAACTGCCAGAGATAGGGCTCGGTGAAGACTGTCGGGTCGGTCATGATCAGGTCGACATGCATCTGCGTCGTGCCCCCGGCCGCTTCGACCACGTAGCGCTCCTCGAGCGTCATCGCCTCGCTCTTCGGCGTGCCGAGCAGGTCCTGCACGCGGTCGTCGAGATGCGAGGTGCGGATGACGAGCGTGTCGCCGTCCCAGGCGCCGCGCGCGAAGCCATTGGGCGTGCGCGGCGTGCCGGCAGCCACGGGGTCCGTCGTCATTTGCACCGTGCGCTCGACGTCCATGCTCTCGTAACGGATGACGAGATCGTCGCCATCCCAGGCAAAGGTCATCGGGCTTGCGGCCGTCAGCGCGCGCGGCATCCCGGGCTCACCGCAGCCGAGCACGGGGTCGCCGGTGCGGAAGTCGAAGCTCTGCCGCGCCTGGAGCCCTGCGGCCGTCAACGAGGACTCCGGCGGCACGCCCGTGAAGC
Organism: Gammaproteobacteria bacterium; assembly: GCA_036526155.1. Classification (GTDB taxonomy): domain Bacteria; phylum Pseudomonadota; class Gammaproteobacteria; order Steroidobacterales; family Rariloculaceae; genus DATCZB01. The sequence continues at coordinate 5,661 of DATCZB010000084.1, read as the reverse complement.
TGCCGGACGGCCGGACTTCCCCGCTCGCATCGACATACGCCCAGGCGCCGGGCGCGGCCAGCAGGGCCGCGACCTCCTCGGGCGACGCGCCTGCCGGCGCCGCGAATCCCGCAACGCCCGCGAGCAGCAGGGCGGAACGGGCGCTGATCAGCCAAGTCCTGCGCATCGGTGCTACTCCTGCAGCTCGTCGATCAGCACCGTGCCATCGGCCTTGACGAGCTCGGCGATATACATGCCGCTGCCGCGGCGCGCGACGCGGCCGGTCGAGGTGACGCGGTCGCCGGGAACCAGCGACGATTCCGACCAGCCGAAGCCTCGAATCAGCTTGGTGGCCGGACCGAGCGTCAGGGTCCATTCCTCGGCCTCGTCGCCGACCTCGATGACGATATAGGTGTGCGGGTTGATCAGCCGGTATTCGGTGACGACGCCCTCGACCGTGACCTGCTCGTTGCTGAACTCACCGCCGATGCTGTGATGCGCGAGCGCGGCACCCGCACCGAGCGCGAGCGGCAGCAACAGCCCGATTCGCTTCAGTGTCTGCATGATTCCCGATACCCCTCAGAGACTGATCGGCAGGCTGCGGATGCGCTTGCCCGTGGCGCGGTACAGCGCATTGGTCACGGCCGGCGCGATGGCCGGTGTGCCGACCTCGCCGATGCCGGCCGGCGGCGCGTCGCTCGGCACGATATGGACGTCGACGACCGGCATCTCGTCGATGCGCAGCGGCTCGTACTGATGGAAGTTGGTCTCGACGACGCGGCCGCGATCGATCGTGATCCTGCCGCGGAGCGCCGCGCTCAGGCCGTAGACGATCCCGCCCTGCATCTGCTGCACGACACCGGCCGGATTGACGGCCGTGCCGCAGTCGACGACGCAGGTGACGCGGTGCACGCGCACGCGGCCGCTCTCGACCGACACCTCGGCAATCTGCGCGTTATAGCTGCCGAAGCAGTAGGTGACGGCAACGCCGTGGAAGTGGCCCGCCGGCAGCGCGGCGCCCCACCCGGCCTGCTCCGCGGCGAGGTCGAGCACATGCAGCAGCCGCGGGTTGTCGGCGAGCAAGCGGCGGCGGTACTCGACCGGATCCCTGCCGGCCTCGGCCGCGAGCTCATCGATGAAGCTCTCGGCGAAGAACGTGTTCTGCGAGTGGCCGACCGAGCGCCAGTAGTTGGTCGGGATCGGCAGCCCCGGCTCGTGGTACTCGAAATGCACATTGGCGATCGCGTAGTGCGGGTCGGCGAGATCGGCGACGCCTTCGCGATCGACGCCGTTGCGCAGGCCCGCGAACGACGAGCAGGCCGCGCGGCCGGTCCAGGCGACGGGCCAGCCCTCGCCGTCGAGTCCGGCTTCGAGCCTGACCCGGGAGGCGGGGCGATAGCGGTCGTGCTGCAGGTCGTCCTCGCGCGACCAGAGCAGCTTGACCGGCACGCCGGCGCGTTTGGCGATCTCGACCGTCTCGGCAACCCACGAGCCGCCGCCGCGCGAGCCGAACCCGCCACCCATATACAGGGTGTGAATCCTGACCTGATCGGCGGCAAGACCGCTGGCCTCGACCGCCGAGCTGTGCGCGAGACCCGGAATCTGCGTGCCGGTCCAGACGTCGCAGCGCGTGTCGGTGACCTCGGCCACGGCATTGAACGGCTCCATCGGCGCGTGCGCCAGGTATGGCGCGTCGTAATCCGCTTCGACCCGCGTCGCCGCGGTTTCGAGCGCCGCGTCGGCAGCGCCGACATCGCTCGCGACGGCGCCGGGCTCGTCGATCAGTGCCCCGAGGTGCGCGTGGATCGCGGCGGAGCTCAAATCGGCGTGCTCGCCCTCGTCCCAGCTCACGTCGAGTACGCGACGCCCTTCCATCGCGGCCCAGGTTGTGTCGGCGATGACGGCGACGCCCTGCGGAATCTCGATCACATCCTTTACGCCCGGCATGCCCCTGGCGCGCGTCGCATCGAACGAGGCGACCTTGCCGCCGAACACGGGGCAGCGCACGAGCGAGGCGTAAACCATGTTCGGCCGGACGAAGTCGATGCCGTAAGTGGCCTTGCCTGCGACCTTGAGCGCCGTGTCGCGGCGCGGCACGGGCTTGCCGATCAGGCGGAACTCGCTCGCGGCCTTGAGCGGGACGCCCTCGGGCACGGGCAGCTGCGCCGCGTCCGCGGCAAGCTCGCCGAAGCTCAACCGCTCGCCAGACGCTCCGTTGACGACGGCACCGTTCTCGGCCCGGCAGGCAGCGGGCTCGACGCCGAAGCGGGCCGCGCCCGCCTGGACCAGCATCTCGCGCGCAGCCGCGCCCGTCCGCCGCATCGGCTCGAAGCTCGTCCTGACGCCCATGCTGCCGAACGTGCCCTGCAACGGGCCGCCGTAGATCGGCGCGATCGGCGCGAACTCGGTGCGGATCTGGTTCCAGTCGCACTCGAGCTCCTCGGCCAGCAGCATCGCAATCGCCGTCTCCGCGCCCTGCCCGTTTTCGGGCTTGTGGACGATCAGCGTGACGACGTTGTCGCTGCCGATGTGAACGAAGGCGTCAGGCGTGATCGGCGGCGGCGGGCCGCCGAACTGGGCGCTCGCATCGTCGAAGCCGAAGCCGAGCAGCAGCCCGCCCGTGGCGGCGGCGCCCGTCTTCAGGAAGTCGCGGCGATCGATGCGGATCGGGCGGCCGGTCATCACGCGTCCTCCGTGTCGGCGCCGGCCAGCTTGCGCGCGGCCTCGTGGATCGCCGCGCGGATCGGCTGATAGGTTCCGCAGCGACAGATGTTGCCGCGCATCGCCGTGTCGATGTCGGCGTCGGTCGGTTCCGGGTTGCTCGCGAGCAGCGCTGCCGCCGACATGATCTGGCCCGACTGGCAGTAGCCGCATTGCGGCACATCGGCCTCGGCCCAGGCGCGCTGCACGGGGTGGCTGCCGTCGGGCGAGAGCCCCTCGATCGTCGTGACCGAGCGCCCGGCGATGTTCGCGACCTGCGTGACGCAGGAGCGGGTCGGCACGCCGTCGACGTGCACGGTGCAGGCACCGCACTGCGCCAGGCCGCAGCCGAATTTGGTTCCCGTCAGCGCGAGCGTGTCCCTGAGCACCCAGAGCAGCGGCGTCTCGGGCACGACATCGACGGTTTCTTCCTGGCCGTTCACGACGAAGGTAATCGAGGCCATGGCTTATCGCCCCTCGGTCGGATGAGGCTTTTTATTCTACTCCCTGGAAACCCGGGGCGCGCTCAGCCGCCGATGATCTCGTTCAGCCCATCGACGATGCGCGACAACGCCTCGGGCTCGGCCCGGCCGATCTTTCGGCCCACCCGGTCGACTGACAGCGTGCGGATCTGGCTGATCTTGACCCAGGACCGCTTCGGCAGCTTCGTCCGCGTGAGCTCCCAGCTCAGCGGAAACCCGGCACGCTGCGCCTGGCTCGTGACCGCCATGGCGATCACGGTGCCCGAGCGTCGATTGAAAATATCCTGGCTCAGAATCAGCACGGGCCTGCGGCCGGATTGCTCGCGCCCGACCGTCGGGTTCAGGTCAGCCCAGCGGATGTCGCCTCTCAGTATTCGGGCCATGCAGCCAGTTCCGCGGACAAGCCTTCCTCGGCCATCGCCTGCTCGTCACGCGGCTCGAGCTTCGCGCACTCCTCCGCGAGGCGGTTGCGCTGGTGGCGCTCGAGCTTTTCCTCGATCGCTTGCTCGATGGCGCGACTGCGATTGGGAAACACCTCGCGGCTCACGAGCAGATCGATCTCCTCGAGAAAGTCCTCCCTGACGGTAATGGCGATTTTCGTCCGGCTCATGGCGGCTGCCAAAAAGTATGATGAATTATCATACCTTGAATTCGGTGCCGCCGGCCCGCCGAGTGCCTATACTGGCGATCGTGATGCTGGCGGCGGCCTGAACGCTGCGCAGCCTGGAGGTTTCGATGCACTGGTCCCGTCTCATGCCCGCAATGTCGCCGCTCGTCGCCCTGGTGCTGCTCGCGCCGGCCTTCGCGCATCACTCGCTCGCCGAATACGACGACGACACGACCGTCGAGGCTGTCGGCACCGTCGTCGACGTGCTCTGGCGCAACCCGCACGTCCGGCTCACGATCAGCACCGAGGCATTCGACGGCGAGACCACGCTCTGGGAGCTCGAGGGCATGGGCGTCATGCGCCTCGACCGCGCCGGCATCTCGCGCGATCTCGTCGGCGTCGGCACGACGGTGCGCTTCGCCGGCAACCCGTCGCGGCGCCGCGACCGGCACATGTACGTCACCAATGTGCTGATGCCCGACGGCCAGGAGATCCTGCTTCGAACCTCGGCCGTGCCGCGCTGGTCGGAAAGCGACGCCGACGTCGTCAGCATCAACCGCTCGGCGATCACGCCCGAGCAGGCCGCGGCCGATCGCCCCGAGGGCATCTTCCGCGTCTGGGTGCCGGCCGGTAATCGCCCGCCGGCATGGGCCGAGGATCCGCCGCTCACAGAAGCCGCGCGGGCGGCGCGTGAAGCCTACGACGCGCTGACCGACGACCCGCTCGTCAACTGCACGTCGCCCGGCATGCCGCGCGTGATCTCGCGCAGCGGCGGGCACCCGATCCGGTTCGTCGAGCAAGGCGACGACATCGTGCTGATGAACGAGTACTTCGCGCTCGACCGCCTGATACGGATGGACCCCGCAGCCGACGTGAGCGGACTCGCGCCGACACCGCTCGGCCATTCGACGGGCCGCTGGGAGAACGGCACGCTCGTCGTCACGACGACGAACATCGACTGGCCCTACTTTCAGCTCTACGGACTCGAGGGCGTGCCGCAGAGCCCGGCCGTTGAGATCGTAGAGCGCTTCACGCCGAGCGCGGCCTTCGACGAGCTGCGTTACGACCTGAGCGCGACCGACCCTGCGACCTTCACCGGGACCGTCGTCGCCGGGAACTACGTGACGTTTCGCTGGCAGCCGGGACTCGCGCTCCTGCCGTACGAGTGCGTCACACGGCCGTAACGGGCGGCGCGGCCCGCGGCCGAAGTCTGACCGCGCTTACTCCGGAGCGAGACCGGCACGGCGCGAGTAATACTCCCAGGCGCGATCGGCACCGAGCGGCGAGAACTGCGTTTCGCGCGCGAGCTCGATCTCGCGTTCGCTCAACGCAATCGGTGAATCGCTGAGCGTCAGCGTCTCGACCAGGATGCGCGCGTTGACCTCGAGATAGATGGCCGACAGCACGGCCTCCTGGATCGTCCGGCCGACGACGACGGCGCCGTGGCCGCGCATCAAAAGACAGGTGTTGTCGGCGAGCGTCTGAACGAGATCGCGGCCGATCTCCATCGTGCGGACCAGCGTGTCCGTGTCGCCGAACTCTCTTGCGATATCCCAGACCGGAATCTCCGCGCCGATGACCGCAGCCGTGTGCGTCAGCGGCACGAGTGGAATCGAGGTCACGCTGAACGGAATGACGGAATAGGCGTGATGATGAATGACGGCGTTGACGTCGGGTCGCGACTCGTAGACCGCGCCGTGAATCATGCGCTCGCCATACGGCCGCCGGCCGCCGGGATCGAGCGAGGTGCCGTCCTGCTCGAACAGCACGAGGTCGTCGAACTCTACGAGCGCGGGGCTGCGCGCCCAGGACATGACGTAGCGGTCGGGATTGCGCGGGTCGCGGACGCTGACATGACCGAAAGCGTCGACGACGCCTTCGTTGGCGAGAATG
>DATCZB010000083.1:0-2227 GCA_036526155.1 Gammaproteobacteria bacterium | reverse complement strand
ATCGACAGGGTGCACAACCAGCGAACGGTCGAGCAGCGCATTCGCGTGTTTGCCGAAAAGGACGGTGTCGTCGCCCAACTCGGCGTGAGGCAAGGCGAATACGTCACGCCCGCAACGAACATCCTGTCGATCGCGGAGCTCGATCAGGTCTGGGTTATCGCCGAGGTTTTCGAGCGTCAGGCCGCCTGGGTGGCGCCTGGGCAGCGGGCCGAGGTGCAGCTCGATTTTCTGCCCGGAGATCGTTGGGTTGGCACGGTGGACTATGTCTATCCGGAGCTCGATCTGAGGACGCGGACGCTGCGGGTGCGATTCCGGCTCGATAACGCGGCGGGGGTGCTGCGCCCGAACATGTTCGCGCGTGTCGAGATCTTTGGCAGCGAAACGAGCCCGGTCCTGCACGTGCCTCGAGAAGCCGTGATTCGCGGCGGCAATGTCGATCGTGTCGTGCTCGCGCTCGGCGAGGGGCAGTTTCGCGCGCAACCGGTCGAGCTTGGGATCGAGGCCGGAGAGCGGGTTGAGATTCGCTCCGGCATCAGCGATGGCGACCTGGTTGTTACGTCAGGCCAGTTCCTAATCGACTCGGAATCGAATATCGACACCGCGCTCGAGCGGATGGACCCCGGGATGGATGCCGGCGGAGCAACGGGCATGCAGATGTCGCCTCAGGAAGCGACGGTCGATCGTGCCACGGCGATGGCCGTCGTGCGCCAGATCGACACCACGGGGCGCAGTCTCATGCTCGAGCACGAGCCGATCGAGGTCTGGTCGTGGCCAACGATGACCATGGCCTTCGACGTCGACGACGCCGTGTCGCTCGATGATCTCGCGGTCGGGGAGGCCGTCGAGATCGAGATCGAGGTTCGCGGTGCGGGCTATGCGGTGACTCGGCTCGACAGGGCAACGGCTGACAGCGAAGGCAACAGTGCGCGAGAGGCCGCGCCATGATCGCGCGGCTGATCCGCGCGTCGATCGAGAACCGTTTCCTGGTCTTGCTCGTGACGGCCTTTCTGGTTGCCTGGGGCATCTACTCGGTGCGGCAGACGCCGGTCGACGCATTGCCCGACCTGTCGGACGTTCAGGTCATCATCAAGACGCCGTTTCCGGGTCAGGCGCCCCAGGTCGTCGAGGACCAGGTGACGTATCCGTTGACGACGGCGATGCTCTCGGTTCCCGGCGCCGTCACAGTCCGCGGCTACTCTTTTTTCGGCGATTCTTTCGTTTACGTTATTTTCGAGGACGGCACGGATCTCTACTGGGCGCGGTCGCGGGTTCTCGAGTACCTGAGCCAGGTCACCGGACAGCTGCCCGACACGGCGAAGCCGGCCCTCGGGCCCGATGCGACGGGAGTCGGGTGGATCTACGAATACGCGCTCGTCGATCGTACCGGCAGCAACGATCTGGCGCAGCTGCGCAGCATTCAGGACTGGTTCTTGAAGTACGAGCTACAGACCGTCCCGGGCGTTGCCGAAGTCGCGACGGTCGGCGGCATGGTCAGGCAGTATCAGGTCGTCGTGGACCCCGACAAGCTTCGCGCCTTCGGCATCACATTGTCGCGGGTCAGGGCCGCGATCCAGTCCGGTAATCAGGAAGCCGGCGGTTCGGTCATCGAGATGGGCGAGGCCGAATACATGATTCGCGCCACGGGCTATCTCGAAGGGCTCGCGGATCTCGAGGCGATCCCGCTCGGCGTTGATGACAACGGCACGCCGATTCTGCTCTCGGACGTTGCCGAGATCAGGCTGGGACCGCAGATGCGGCGCGGCATAGCCGACCTCGATGGCGAGGGCGAAGTTGTCGGCGGCGTGATCGTCATGCGCTGGGGTGAAAACGCTTCGCGGACGATAGGCGCCGTCAAGGCCAGGCTCGAGGAACTTGAGACCAGCCTGCCTGAAGGGGTCGAGATCGTCACGACCTACGATCGCTCGGATCTCATCGAGCGGGCCGTGGACACGCTCGAAGGCAAGCTTATCGAGGAGTTCCTGCTCGTTGCTCTCGTCTGCGCCGTCTTCCTGTTCCACTTGCGCTCATCGGTGGTCGTCATCCTGAGTCTGCCGATAGGGATCCTCGTGGCTTTTATCGTCATGCAGCTACAGGGGATCAACGCCAACATCATGTCGCTCGGCGGCATTGCGATCGCGATCGGCGTCATGGTCGACGCGGCGATCGTCATGATCGAGAACGTGCACAAGCATATCGAACGCACCCCATTGACGGATGAGAACCGCTG
>DATCZB010000082.1:0-2602 GCA_036526155.1 Gammaproteobacteria bacterium | reverse complement strand
AAGGTCATGCCGACCTTCGAGCGCGTCTACGCCCGCGCCGAGCGGGCCGCACGCCGCGGCAAGGCCGCGTTTCACGCGAGCGTTGCCGGCGCCGAGGAGCCGACCGTCATCCGCTCGTTTGCGAACACGCCGCGCGAGCAGGCCGAAGTTGGCGCAGGTGTCGCGTGGTTCGGCGAACACCTGAGCCTCGACCTCACGGTCTCGGGCGTCGACGATCCGGCCGACGGGGACGACGTGCGCCTCGACGGCAGCCAGGTGGCTGTCGATCTCGGCAACTGGAGCGTCGCCGCGAGCAAGATGGACCGCTGGTGGGGGCCCGGCTGGGACGGCAGCCTGATCCTCTCGAGCAACGCGCGGCCGATTCCCTCGCTCGTCATCGGCCGCAACCGCAACGACGCCTTCGCGTCGAAATGGCTCTCCTGGATCGGCCCCTGGGACCTGCAGGTGCTGTTCGGGCAGCTCGAGAGCGAGCGCGCCGTGCCGGACGCGCAGTTCTTCGGCCTGCGCTTCAATTTCCGGCCCGTGCCGTCCGTCGAGATCGGCATCTCGCGCACGGCGCAGTGGTGCGGCGAGGGCCGGCCCTGCGGCTGGGATACCTTCTGGGATCTCTTTCTCGGCCGCGACAACCTGGGCGACGCGGGCGTCACGCCCGAGAACGAGCCCGGGAACCAGATGGCGGGTTTCGACATGCGCTGGACCAACCGCTGGTTCGGCGCGCCGCTGACGCTCTACGGGCAGATGATCGGCGAGGACGAGGCGGGCGGGTTCCCGAGCCGCTACCTCGCACAGTTCGGTGTCGAGGGCAGCGGCATCACGCGGGGGCGGACGTCGTACCGCTGGTTTGCAGAGGTCGCCGGCACGAGTTGCGACGTCGTGAAGGAAGACCTGTTCAACTGCGGTTACCGGCAGGGCATCTACCTGTCCGGCTACACCTATAAAGGGCGCATCGTCGGCCACGGGCTCGACAACGATGCGCTCGTGTACAGCGCGGGCGTCGTGGTAGTCGGCGAGGGCGGCAATGCCTGGCACATGATCGGCCGCTACGGTGATGTGAACCGCGGCGGCGGCATCGACACTCAGCACAGCCTGTCGCCGGTGCCGGCGGAGCTTGCGAGCGTGGACCTGCAGTTCGATTTCAGCACCCGGGTCGGCGTTTTCGAGGTGGGGCTCGGCTACGAGCGCCTCGAGGTGCCGCTCACGAGCGTCAGTGAGGGCAACGCGCGGGGCTTCCTGCGCTGGCGGAGTCGGTAGCAATACTTAATGGACAAGAATCAGGCACTTGGGCATTATTATGTCTAATTTACATGACAAATCCGGTCTGACTGCCTGAATAACGATAATGATCAGGCACATACTCGTGGTTTGCGTGGGCAACATCTGCCGGAGCCCGATGGCCGAGGCGCTGTTGCGACGTGCGTTGAGAGGACAAGACGGCATCACGGTGGAATCCGCCGGCCTCGGGGCCCTGGTGGGGCATCCCGCGTCCGAGCATTCCGTGGACCTGATGGCCGAACTCGGCGAGGACATCACCTCGCACCGGGCGCGGCAGATTCATCCGGACATGGTGCGTGCCGCGGACCTCGTGCTGGTCATGGAGGCGGGGCACAAGCGGGCCATTGACGACGCGGACCCGACCGCTCGCGGCAAGGTATATCGCCTCGGCGAGTGGCAGGACCGGGACATCGACGATCCGTACCGGCAGCCGAGGGCTGCCTACGAAGAAGCGCTGGAGGGCATCGAGGCCGGTGTCGCCAGCTGGGCCGAGAGAATCAGGGCCTGAAAGTGAAGAGCAGGGGAACATGAAAACACTAGGGAAAGCAGCACTGGTTCTTGCGGCCGCGACGTTGACGGGTTGCGCGATGGCGCCGGGCATGACGATGAGCGAGCCCGCCAAGATACCGGAAGGCCAGGTCGTGCGCGTCACGCCGATCACGATGGATCTCGTCAACCAGCTCGACGCGCGGCACGAGGCCGAGGTGCGCGAGGTCGCCGAGGAATTCGCGGTCAAGCCGGCGCAGTACCTGATCGGCCCGGGCGACGTATTGCAGATCACCGTGTGGGACCATCCCGAACTCACGATCCCGGCCGGCTCTTTCCGTGATCCGCAGGATTCGGGCCAGCAGGTGGGTGACGACGGCTACATGTACTACCCCTACGTCGGCCTGATCCGCGCCGCAGGCATGAACGTCGCGGCGCTCCGCGACGTGCTGACCGACCGCTTGAGCAAATACATCCAGAACCCGCAGCTCGACGTGCGCGTCGTCGGCTATCGCAGCAAACGCATTTACGTCGTCGGAGAAGTTCGCAATCCCGGCGTGCTGCCGCTCGACGACCTGCCGCTGACGATAGCGGATGCGATCAGCCTCTCGGGCGGCCTGACGCCGGAGGCGCACAAGAGTGGTGTCAACGTCTCGCGTAACGGCAAGGTCTACGAGATCGACCTGAAGGCGCTTTACGACCATGCCGACGCCAGCCAGAACCTGCTGCTGAAACACGGCGACATCGTCAACGTGCTCGATCGCAGCCAGCAGAAGGTGTTCGTCATGGGCGAGGTCAAGACGCCGCGCTCGGTCGAGATTATCAACGGGACGCTGTCGCTGGC
>DATCZB010000081.1:0-4297 GCA_036526155.1 Gammaproteobacteria bacterium | reverse complement strand
TGGTTCCTGCACGACAGAACGCTGCCGCCCAACTTTGCACAGCTTTTTGTCGTGCTCGTGATCATTGCCGTTCCGGCGCTGCTGATCGCGCGCCAGCCGGATCTCGGCACGTCACTGCTCGTCGTCGCTGCGGGCGGGCTGACAGTCCTGCTCGCCGGCATCAGCCTGCGGCTGATTGCGGGCTTTTCGGTTGCCGCGCTGGTCGCGTCACCAATTGTCTGGATGTTCATGCTCGACTATCAGCGGGCGCGCGTGCTGACGTTTCTCGATCCCGAATCGGATCCGCTCGGCAGCGGTTACAACATCATTCAGTCGCAGATCGCGCTCGGTTCGGGCGGCACGTTCGGCAAGGGCTGGCTCAATGGAACCCAGGCCCATCTCGAGTTCCTGCCCGAGCGTTCGACCGACTTCATATTCGCCGTCATGGGCGAGGAATTCGGCCTGGTCGGCGTGTTGACGCTGCTGCTTTTGTACCTCGTGCTCGTGGGCCGCGGGCTCTATATCGCTGCCTCGGCGCAGGACACCTACACTCGCCTTCTCGCCGGCAGCCTGAGCCTGACTTTCTTCTTCTATGTTTTCGTCAACGCCGGCATGGTGTCGGGGCTGCTGCCCGTCGTCGGGGTGCCGCTGCCACTGGTCAGCGCGGGCGGGACCTCGATGGTGACCTTGCTGGCCGGCTTCGGCATGCTGGCCGGAATCAGTTCGCACAGGAAGCGGCGCCCGTTATGACGCGATCAATCAGCAAAGCGTTTTTCTGCGTGCCTGTCATGACGCTGCTGCTCGCCGGGCCGCAGCCAGTTGCGGCGCAGGACTATGCCTACGACCCGGCCGACGTGGCAGCGCGACGGGATGCGTTCATCGACCGAATGGTCCAGGAGCGAGGCTTCGATCGCGACCTGTTGACGGGCATCCTGACTCAGGCCGTTGTGCGGCAGTCTGCGCTGAACGCCATCTCGCGGCCGGCGGAACGCGTTATTCCCTGGTTCGAATACCGGGAGATCTTTCTCAACGAGCAGCGGATCAATGCCGGTGCGGAATTCTGGATCGAGCACGAGGCACTGGTCGCCGCCACTGCGGAACGCTTTGGTGTCGATCCCGAGATGATTCTGTCCATACTCGGAATCGAGAGCCTGTTCGGTGAGCGCATGGGCACTTACCGCGTCATCGATGCGCTGGCTACGCTGGCATTCGCGTATCCGCCCAGGGCGGACTTCTTCGCCTCCGAGCTCGAGGCGTTTCTCCTGATCTACCAGGAAGAAGGTCCGGTCGTTCTCGAGGCGCTCGGCTCCTATGCGGGCGCGATGGGCGCCGGCCAGTTCATCCCGTCGAGCTATCGAGCCTATGCCGTCGACGCCGATGCGGACGGCCGCCGGGATCTCTGGACTAACTGGGGCGATATCCTGGCAAGCATCGCCAACTACCTTGCCGTTCACGGCTGGCAGCTCGAAGAGCCGGTCGCCGTTGCGGCGGATCAGGGCACGGCTGCGGCCGTCGAGCCCGGTAATCGGTTGGGGCTCGACACCTCCGTCGGTTCGCTGCGGGATCGCGGCTTCGAGTTCGATTCCGGTCTCGAGGCCGAGCAGCCGGCGATGCTCGTCACGGTCGAGGCGGACAGCACGAGCGCCGGGTATTTCGTCGGTCTCAACAACTTTCACGTGATCACGCGCTATAACCGCAGCGTCAAGTATGCGCTCGCGGCGGTGCAGCTAAGCGAAGCGATCGCGCAGCGGTATAGCGAGATTCTGGCTTCAGGCGAGGTGGTGGCCGATGCACTCTAGGTCATGCCGGTTCCTGCGTGCGGGTCCGCTCGTTGTTCTGGCCTGCGCAGCCCTGGCCGGCTGCGCTGGCAGTCCGTCGCGGGGTCCAGCCGACGAGCGTTCGGTCGTCAGCGCGGAGCGCAGCTCTCGCGGCAACCCGCCGTTTTACGAGGTGGCGGGTAAGCGGTACTTCGTCCTCGATACCAGTGACGGTTATCGCGAGCGCGGCGTCGCATCCTGGTACGGGCGCGACTTTCACGGCCGGCCGACCTCCAGTGGCGAGATCTATGACATGAACCGCATGACGGCCGCGCACAAGACGCTGCCGTTGCCGACCTGGGTCGAGGTGACCAATCTCGTGAACGGCCGGCGGATCATCGTCAAGGTCAACGACCGTGGCCCGTTTATCGACGGTCGAATCATCGACCTGTCGCGCCAGGCGGCGACGGAGCTCGGTATGCTCGAAGCCGGCACGGCTCGGGTGCAGGTTCGGGCACTCGGTGCCTCGGGTGTCGAGCCGTCGCAACTGGCTGCAGCGGAGCCCGACGCGGCCGAGGACCGACGCGGGTTCTCGATCATCAGTGAGGCGCGCGCGGACGCGGTCAGCGCCTCAGATCGGGCGTTCCGGCCCATTTACGTGCAGGTCGGCGCTTTCGCCGATCCCGACAATGCAAACCGGCTCTCGGAGCGCGTCAGGCGGGGCGGCTTCGACAACAGTTTCGTGCTGACCTCGGGCAGCGGGCGCAGCCGGTTGCATCGGGTGCGCATCGGTCCGGTCGAGGCCGAAGACTACGATCGCGTGCAGGCTGACTTGCGGGCCCTCGGCGTCTATGATGCCACCCTGGTCCAGGACAACTAAAACAATGAAAAGACTGCTACTGGGTCTCACGGCACTTTGTCTGGCAGCTGCGCTCAACGCGCAGCCATCAATCGATGCCAAGGCGTATTTCCTCTTCGACGCATCCAGTGGCGTCGTGCTGGCCGAGTCGAATGCCGGCGAGTCGCTCGACCCTGCCAGTCTGACCAAGCTGATGACGGCCTACCTGGCTTTCGATGCGATCGAAAGCGGCCAGACGTCCCTCGAGGCGCTCGTGCTCGTCAGTGAGAAAGCCTGGCGCGAGCGCGGGTCCCGAATGTTCATCGAGGTCGGCACCGAGGTCGCCGTCGACGATCTGCTGCGCGGGCTGATCGTCCAGTCCGGCAATGACGCTGCGATCGCGCTGGCCGAGCACATGGCAGGCTCGGAAGAGACCTTCGTGGATCTCATGAACTCAACCGCCGAATCCCTGGGCATGACCGGCACGACTTTCCGCAACCCGAACGGGCTGCCGGCTCGCGGCCACGTTTCAACGGCTGCCGATATGGCGCGGCTCGCACGCGCGCTGATCCGGGATTTCCCCGAGTATTACACCCGCTACTCCGAGCGGGAATTCACATACAACGAGATTCGGCAGCACAACCGCAATGCCCTGCTCTGGCTCGACGACAGCGTAGACGGTCTGAAAACGGGCTACACGCGCGCCGCCGGTTACTGCCTGGTCAGCTCGGCCGAGCGTGACGGCATGCGGCTGATCGCCGTCGTCTTCGGTGCGTCGACGCCGGATCTCCGAACCGAGGGCAGCATGGCTCTGCTCGATTACGGCTTCGACTCCTTCGAGACGCACAAGCTCTACTCCGTCGGTCAGCCGATCGCTCAGGCCCGCGTATGGAAAGGCGATCTCGACGTGCTCGCGCTGGGCGCAACCGAGGATATCTTCGTGACCGTGCCGCGCGGCGAGTATCAGAATCTCGGTGCCAGCGCCGCGTTGACGACGGAGCTCGTGGCGCCGCTGGATCGTCACCAGGCGGTCGGCGAGCTCGAGATCCGGCTCGGTGACGAGCGGCTGTACCAGTATCCGCTGGTCGCGCTCGAGCCGGTGAATGAGGGTTGGATCCTCGGTCGCATGGCCGACAGCGTCTCACTTTGGCTCGACTGGGAGTGACCGACAACGGTTCCGCGTTCGAGTTTCCCTGCGATGTCCCGGTAAAGGTGTTCGGTCGCAACGACGACGGGTTTCGCCGGGCAGTGCTGCAGATCGTATCGACTTACTTTCCCGATTTCGGTGAGGCCGGGCTCGTCGAGCGCCTGTCGCGTCAGGATCGCTATCTCAGCATGACGCTCACGGTCTGGGTCGAGGATCGCAGCCAGATCGATAACCTTTACACTGAGTTGTCGGCGCACGAAATGGTCCTGATGGTCCTGTGAACGAGACGGTTGTCGACTCCGTCGTGGTCCGGGATCTCGGGCTCGAGCCGATGACCGAGACCTGGGCCAGGATGAAGCGGTTCACGGAGAGCCGCGAGCCCGAGGCGGCGGATGAGGTCTGGTTCGTCGAGCACCCCCCGGTCTTTACGCTCGGGCTTGCCGGGGACAGCGATCACGTGCTCGATCCGGGTGACATCGCCGTCGTGCAGACCGATCGGGGAGGGCAGGTCACCTATCACGGACCCGGCCAGCTCGTGGGCTACCCCATCCTGGACCTCAAGCCGGACCGGAAGGA
>DATCZB010000080.1:0-5920 GCA_036526155.1 Gammaproteobacteria bacterium | reverse complement strand
CAACCTGATGTATGTCTGTGCCGGCGACGGTCCCGGTCGCGGCATGGGGGGCGATCCCGAAGCCACGGTCGGACCGGAACCCGGCGACGACTCGCGCCGCTATGTGCAGGGGACGTTCGGCAGCGCCCGTGAGCTCGGCGTGGACACGCGCCGCACGCTCGTCGCGATGAATCTGACCAACCATGAGGTGGCCTGGCGCCGGCTGCTCGACTCGCGCTGCGCCGGCACGGTGACGACCGCGGGCGGCCTGATCTTTGCCGGGCGCTATAACGGCGAGCTGACGGCGCTCGACAGCGATACCGGTCAGCGGATCTGGTCGTTTCAAACGGACGGCGGGTTCACGACGACGCCGACCATCTTCGAGCACGAGGGCGTGCAGTATCTGGCCGGCATTGCCGGCGGCGGCGTGACCGGCGGGCGGCTCAATGACGGCTTGTGGCTGTTCTCGCTCAACGGGACGATCGAGTCGCTGCCGCCCGGCTCGGGCGATCCACCGCCCGATGCCGGTGACGACGATGACGCCGCGACAGCGGATCCGCTGGCCTGGCTGGCCGATTTCGATGTCGGGCAAGCCGCCAACCTCGATCGCGGCGGCGAGATTTACGACACCGTGTGCGAGACCTGTCACGGTGCAACGGGGGAAGGCGGGCACCTGCTCGGTGCGCCGCTGCGCGGCGATCTGAGCGTTCTCGAGATCATGGGCACGGCGCGAAACGGCATTGCCGGCACTGCGATGGTGCCTTTCGGTAATGCGTACAGCCTCGAGGAGCTGCACGACGTCGCAAGCTTTATCGTGGAAGAGGTCTTTTCACGCCGCTGATCCGTCGCGCCTTCGGGCGGCCAGCTCGGTCAGCGGGAACTTGATCCGGAGGTTTCGGATGAAAGCGCACTTTCTTACTTTGGGACTCCTGCTGCTGTTTCCCGTGCTGGGGCAGGCCGATGAGCGGCTCCGCAGTGACGTGGCGGGCGACTACGACGCGCATCTGGCAGATCTCTTCGAGCACTTCCATCGCAACCCCGAGCTGTCCCTGGTCGAGCATCAGACGGCAGCGAGAATGGCGGAGGAACTCCGCGCCGCCGGCTTCGAGGTGACGGAAGGCGTCGGCGGCACGGGCGTGGTCGCGACCCTCGAGAACGGCCAGGGGCCGCGGGTCATGATGCGTGCCGACATGGATGGTCTGCCCGTCGAAGAGAAGTCGGGCCTGCCGTACGCCTCGACCGCAACCCAGGTCGACCCGATCACCGGCGACACGGTGTTCACGATGCATGCCTGCGGGCACGACGTCCACATCACGAGTCTGGTCGGCTCGGCCAGGCAGATGGCTGCGCGGCGCGATGACTGGGCCGGCACGCTGATGCTCGTCGTGCAGCCGGCCGAGGAGCGCGGGCTCGGCGCGAGAGCGATGCGCGACGACCGGATCTGGAACCGCTTCGGCCGGCCTGATTTCTTGCTCGGTTTCCACGTCGGCTCGGAGGGAGCGGCCGGTGAGATCAATGTGCTCCCGGGCCCGACCTATGCCGGTGTCGACATGGTCGACATCGTCGTGCACGGCGTCGGCGCGCACGGCGCGAGCCCGCACATGGGCAAGGATCCGATCGTGCTCGCGAGCCAGATCGTCGTTGCGCTGCAGACGCTCGTCGCGCGCGAGCTGTCGCCTCGCGAGCCCGGCGTGGTCACGGTTGGCTCGTTTCATTCGGGCACCAAGCACAACATCATCTCGGACGAGGCGCGCCTGCAGCTGACGGTCCGCAACACGAACGAAGAAACGCGGGCGCTGTTGCTCAACGGGATTCGACGCATCGCCGAGAATATGGGGCGCGCGGCGGGTCTGCCCGAAGATCTCCTGCCCGAGGTCATCGTGCTCGAGGAGCGCACCCCGCCCGGGTTCAACGATCCCGAGCTCGTCGAGCGCTTGCGCGGCGCATGGCGCGGGGCATTCGGCAACGAGGCCGTCATTGCCGAGCCGCCGACCGGTATGGGCGGAGAGGATTTCGGCTACTTCTCGATCGACCCGGCCATACCGAGCGTCTTCTGGCGTGTCGGCGGCACCTCGGTGGAGGATCTCGAGCGCGCTGCAGCGGGCGGTCCGCCGATCCCGAGCCACCACTCGCCGCTGTTCAGGATCGAGCCCGAGCCCTCGGTCACCCTTGGCGTCGAGTCGACCGTCGTGGCCCTGCTCGAGCTCATGCCGCGCTGATTTGGCCGCTCGGGCTGTCCAGATACAGGGGCCGCGTCTGCTCAGACAGTCCTCGCGCGCAAGAGCGCGCTGCGGAACTCGCATCCGGACCCCTATATCTGTACGCCCTTCGCAGACCTATATCAGCCGGCGGGAGGTCGCTGCAGGTGCCAGTCGGTTGCCTGCTCGTAGGCGTGCGCGAGGGCGAAAACGGGCAGCTCGCCGAGGCGGGGGCCGCTGATCTGCAGCCCGATCGGCAAACCGTCGCGGCTCAGGCCGCAGGGCACGGTAATCGTGGGTATGCCGAACAGATTGAATGGCGCCGTGTTGCGCACGGTCGATTCGGCACCCGTTGCCGTGGCCGGCAGCTCGGCGTTCTCGATCAAGGTTGGCATGACGGGTGTCGTCGGCGTGACGACGACGTCGACTTCCTCGAACACGCGGCGAACGGCGCGCCGCGCCAGCGCCATATCGCGGCGGCTGCGGAAATAGTCCTGGGTCGAGAAAGTGCCGGCAGCGAGGATCCGCTCGAGCGTCGCCGGGTCGTAGAGCGCGTGGTTGGCCGGATCGCTGAGGTAGGGCTCGTGATACGCATAGGCCTCGGCCAGCAGCACTGAAAAGTCGGGTGCTTCGGGCAGGTCGACGTCGCGTGTCGCGCCGGCCAGCTGGCCGATGACGTCCACGGCCTCATTCGTTGCACGTTCGATATCGGCGTCGAGCGCACCGAAATAGAACCCCCGCGGCAGGCCCACCCGCAGGCCGCCGACGCTGTCGTTGAGCGCCTGGGCCGGATCGGGTAGTTCTGCTGCGATCGAGACCGGGTCGAGCGGGTCGAAACCCGAAATCGCGGCCATGACGACGGCGGCGTCACCGACGCTTCGGGTCAGTGGACCGACGTGATCGAGTGATTCCGAGATCGGCACGATGCCGCGAATGCTTGCGAGGCCATGCGTGGCCTTCAGTCCGACCACGCCGCAATAAGCGGCCGGCAGGCGAATCGAGGCGAGCGTGTCGGTGCCGAGGGCCGCCGCACACATCCGTGCCGCGACGGCCGCTGCCGAACCGCCCGAGGAGCCGCCCGGGATGTAGTCGAGATTCCAGGGATTGTGCACGGGACCGAAGTGAGTGATCGCGGACGAGCCGCCATAGGCGAATTCGTGCAGGTTGAGCTTGCCGAGCAATACGGCGCCGGCGGCTTTGAGCTTTCGGTAGACCTCGGCGTCTTCGGTCGGGACGCGATTAGCGAACAATTCGCTCGCGGCTGTCGTCGGAATTCCGGCCGTGTCGATGTTGTCCTTGAGCGCGATCGGGATGCCGTGCAGCGGTCCGCGCCAGCGGCCGGCGTCGAGGTCGGCCGTCAGTCGCTCGGCCTGCTCGAGCGCCACGCCGGGCGTTACCGTGATGTAGGCGTTGATGCTGTCGTTCAGATCATCGATGCGCTGCAGATAGGCAAGCGTCAGGTCCACCGGAGACAACGCGCGCGAGCGAATGAGGGCAGACGCCTCGATAATCGATAGCTCGGTCAGATCCGTCATTTGTGCCGTCGCCCTGCTTGCTGCGATCGCCGCTGCCGCGCCCGCAATGAATTCCCGGCGCGAGGTGCGCCCTCGATCCAGCATTGTGTCTCCCCCAGCCCTGTGCCAAGGATATCAGCTGCCGCTGCGGCTGTGCGAGGCGGGCATAGCGGACGCGCTTGCTGGCGGCCCGCACCAGCGCAGCAGGCTACATCCCGAGATAGGCCTGCCGTATCCGGTCGTCGTCAGCCAGCGCTTTGGTATCGCCTTCGAGGACGATGCGGCCGGTCTCGAGAACATAGGCGCGGCTCGCGAAGTGCAGCGCTTCGGCGACGCGCTGCTCGACGAGCAGAATGCTGATCTCGCCCGCAGCGTGAATCGCGACGATACGCTCGAAGATCTCGTCGGCGATCGCGGGTGCGAGGCCCATCGACGGCTCGTCGAGCATCAGCAGCTTCGGCGCCGCGGCGATCCCGCGGGCGATCGCAAGCATCTGCTGCTCACCGCCCGACAAGGTGCCGGCCATTTGCTCGCGCCTTGCGGCGAGCACGGGGAACCAGGCAAAGATCCGCGCCTCGTTCTCGCTCCAGGCCCGCCGTCCGGCCTCGGTGTCGGCGCCGATGACGAGGTTCTCGGCCACGGTCAGTGAAGGGAACACCTGCCGACCCTCCGGCACATGCGCGATGCCGAGATGGGCGCGACGCGAGGGGGTGATCGCCAGCAGGTCCGCGCCTTCGAAACGGATCGAGCCGGCCGTCATGCCCACGGTGCCCGACACTGATTTGAACAGCGTGGTCTTGCCGGCACCGTTGGGTCCGACAACGGCGATGAAGTCGCCGCGATCAACCTGAACCGAGACGTCGTGGAGCACGGTGTGATCACCGTAAGCAACACTGATGCCGTCGATCTCAAGCATTCTCGAGCCACTTCTTGCCGAGATAGGCTTCGATGACGGCCGGGTCCTGGGTCACGGCCTCGGGTTCGCCCGAGGTCAGCACACTGCCGTGGTCGAGCACGATGAACCGGTCGACGAGCCTGACCATCGCCTTCATCGTGTGCTCGATGATCACGAGCGTGATGCCGAGCTCGACGAGCTTGCGAAACAGCTCCATGAGCTCGGCCGTCTCGGCGGCCGTCAGTCCGGCGAAAACCTCGTCGAGCAGCAGCAGTTCCGGCCGGCTGGCCAGCGCCCGCGCGATTTCCATGAGTCGAAGCTCGCGGTTGCTTGCGCTGCCCGCCAGTCGTCCCGCCACATCAGTCAGCCCGACGACGGCGAGCGCGTCACGCGCCGTGGCCCTGGCTTCGCTCAGCGAGCGGGTATGGACATAGGTACCGACGATCACGTTGTCGGCGATCGACATGCGGTCGAACGACTTGACCACCTGGAACGTCCGGCCCAGGCCTGCAGCGCAGATCCGATTCGGCCGCAGCGAGCGAATGCTGCGACCGGCGAGCGTGACGTCTCCGCTGTCGGCGGGGATCAGCCCGTTGATGAGATTGAACAGCGTGGTCTTGCCGGCGCCGTTCGGCCCGATCACACCGAGAATCTCGCCGCGCCGGGCCGTGAAGCTGACGTCGTCGACGGCTTTGAGCCCGCCGAAGGTCTTGCTCAGGCTGCGTACCTCGAGCAGGTTCTCGCCGGCCGGCTTGTCGCTGACGGCGAACCGCCCGCTCGCGGCGTCAGTGTCGATGACCGTTGTATCGTCGTCGCTCACCGTGATCCCGCGCCGCTTCGCGAGCGCGTCGCGCACCTTCCAGAACACGCCCTCGGGGGCCGCGAGGATCACGGCAATGATCGCGGTGCCGTAGACCACGCCCTGAATGCCCGGGTAGTCGGCGGCATACCTGGCGTCGAGCCAGGCCGAGAGCGGAACGAGGACGATGGCGCCCGTCAGCGGCCCCCAGACCGTGCCGACGCCGCCGAACATGGCGACGATCAGCGCCTGAGCCGAGACCAGCATGCCGAAGACCGATAGCGGCGTGACCACGAGCTGCACGACGGCATAGAAGCCACCGATGGCCGCCGCCATCCCGCCGGACAGGGCGATCGCGCGCAGCTTCCAGGCAAGCGTATCTATGCCCGACGCTTCGGCCGCGGTCTCATCCTGCTTGATGGCGCGCAGCGACATGCCGTAACGCGAGCGTTCGAGATGTCGGGTCAGGAGCATCGCCGCGAGCACGAGCGCGATGCCGATGAAAACATAGACCCGCCCGTCTTCGAACTGCATG
>DATCZB010000079.1:0-5629 GCA_036526155.1 Gammaproteobacteria bacterium | reverse complement strand
GGCGCGGGTCAACGCCCAGCGGCGGCGCACACTTGTGGCCTGGGGTGTGCTCGGCGTCGTACTGCTCGCCCTGGCCGTGATGCTGACCGGGCCCGTGACCCAGGCCGTGGGCCTGCTGACGCAACTGATGCCGCAGCCGGTGGTGCAAGCCGGCCTGGAAAACTCTCTCATCACGCAGTTACTCGCGCCGCTGAATAGCGTCGCGGCGCTGGTAGGCATCGGCCTCCTGGTATTCCTGTATACCGTCCGCAAGCTGTTCGGTCGCGGCTAGCGGTTCTCCTCGATCCAGGCAAGGATCGATGCCTCGAGCATCGGCAGTGTGATCATGCCGTAGCCGACGACACGGTCGTGAAACGCCCGCAGTTCGAACTTGTCGCCGAGCTCCTGCTCGGCCAGGTGGCGCAGGCGCCGAATCTCGAGCATGCCCAGCATGTACGCAGTGGCCTGCCCGGGCCAGGAAATGTAGCGGTTGATCTCGTTCTGGATATCGATCTCGGTCCACGTCGTGTTGGCGAGCATGTAGTCCACCGCCCGTTGCCGCGTCCAGCCCTTGGTGTGCAGCCCGGTGTCGATGACGAGGCGTGCGGCTCGCGCGCCCTGGTTGGAGTACAGGCCCATCCTGTCGAGCGGCCTGGTGAAAAGCCCGAGCTCGTCGGCCAGGCGCTCGGAATACAGGGCCCAGCCTTCGCCAAAGCCCGAGTTCCACAGATAGCGCGCCAGTGGATGGACGCGGTCGCCGAGTTCGAGCGAAATCGCCCTCTGCAGGTGATGGCCCGGGTAGGTCTCGTGATAGAGGGTCGACAGGGGCTCGGCGCGCGATCGCTCTTTGGGCTTGGTCACGGCAATGTAGAAAATGCCGGGGCGGGTCCCGTCTTCGGACGACGAGTGGTATTCGCCGCCTCCGCTTTGCGCGAAAGCCGGGTAGGGCTTGATGAGGACGTCGGCTCGCGGCAAGCGGCCGAAGGCGCGCGGCATCGCTGCCTTCGCAGCGTCCAGCGCGTCCAGCGAATGCTGCAGCACGGCCGTCTCGGATTCGAACGTGAATGCCGGATCCTTGTTGACGCGCCGCAGGAACGCCTCGATCGAGCCGCCGCCGAAGTGCGCGTCGATCGTCGTGCGCATCTCGCCGCGGATGCGCGCGATCTGTGAGAGTCCCAGTTCGTGGATTTCTTCGGCCGTGGGCTGGATCGTCGTGAAAGCCCGGACGAGCGCCGGGTAACAGGCCTCGCCGTCAGGGTTGGCGCTCAGCGCAATCTCCTCGCGGGCCTCGGGAAGATAATCCTCTTCGATGAAATCGGCGTAGCGGCCGATCGCCGGGACGATCTCGTTCTCGTAAATTGCAGTGACCTGTTCGGTGAACGCCGGGTCGTCGGCCCGTACGGCCGGGTTGAGGAAAATGCTGTCATCAGTCACGAGTGCGCGGATTTGCTCCGGCACGTCTGCCACCGTGACCCGCGGCGCGCTGTAACCCTGCTCGAGGCCGAGCCGCAGGTTGGCGATTTCCACGTCGATATACGTGTCGACGGCGCCGAGACGGGCCAGCGTCTGCTCGCGAAGCTCCGGCGTATCGACGGGTTGAATCTCGAACAGGAAGGGCAGTTGGACATGCCAGGAGGTCGCGGTACTGGCCTGCCACAGCTCGTTGCGGCACACGCGCCTGCCCACGGACGCCTCGAGAACGTCGAGCAGGATGCCGTAGGACACCCAGTCGCGGCTGCCGATCTCGGCCGGCGCTTCGATGGAATACAGCCGGGCCAGCCAGGCGTCTTCGCGCGCCTGCCACTTTGCAAGCGCCTCGAGCGAGTTGTCGAACAGCCGGTCGTGGCGCGCGCCGGCGATGGAATACTGCGTTGCCATTGCGGGGATGCGCTCGAGCATCCCTGCCAGCACCTCGTCGGCGAGCGCCTCGATCTCGCTGGCATACTCGAAGTCGCTGTATTCGACGACCTCGGCCTCATCAATGGGGATGAACAGCAGCGCGCGGCCGCGAACCTGGACCTTCACTGCCGTCGGCACTATCGGGCCGCGTTCTGCCGCCGGGCCGAATTCGAACTGCGTAAGAAAGTTCGTCAACCGCGTGCCGAAGCCCGGGCTGATATCCGCCACGTTGCGCAGGGTCACGGACTCGACGTAGGGGCCGTCCTTGGCTATACGCAGGCGGGCCTCGATCTCGCGCATGAAATCCTCGTCGTCGCTTGGTACGAACGAGAACAACCAGTAGTCGTCCGTCTCCTCGAGCAGTTCGAGGCTGTCCTGTTCGACAATCCGCAAAACACGGTTGTCTCCGGCGTCGGAGCGGTCGTCGTCACCCTTGTCGCCCAGGTACTCCTGCGTTTCGGCAGCGGTCGGCTTGCGCCCGTCCACGGACAGCAAGGTCCAGCCGTTGTCCTTCTCCATGGACGGGTCGTAACGCCCCACCCAGAGCTCTTCGCCACTCAGCCGCGTCTCGGTGTAGGCCCAGTTCTTTTTAAAATCCCACTCGATCCCGGCAACTGCCTCGTCGAGCAGCGCGGCGTAGTCGTTCTCCGCAAGTGCAGTGGTGGCCGCGAACAGGCAGGCCGTTGTGATGATGACGCGTCGCATCATTCCACTCTCCTCAGGTGAAAATCGAAGGAATCGCGCAGGCTGCCGTAACGGTTGTTGATCCAGAGGATCAGCATGCCCTCGACCCAGCGCGCGTGCTCGACCGGGCCCACGTCGATCGGCTCGAGGCCCATGCCGGCGACGAGCTCGGCCACCTTCTTCTTCGCACTGCCGCTGTTCCCGGCCAGTGGAATCGATACCGGACCGCCGGCCTCGGAGGGATCGACCATGGTCTTCCAGCTCAGCGTATTGAAGGCCTTGACGACGTGGGCGTCCGGCGCCGCGTCCTGGATGATCTGCGCATTGGAGGTGTCGACCCCATGCTCGAGCCGCAGCATGCTGCGCTTCAGCGGGTTCGTGGGGTCGATGATGATCTTGTCCGACAGGTCACCGAGGCTCTTCGTGATCTCTTCGACGAGCAGGCCGGGCACGGCCAGCACCACGATGTCCGCCTGCGCCGCCGCCGCGAACTGGGTCGTCGCCGATGCGCCGTTGCCGGTCTCGGCGACGAGTTCCTCCACGCGCTTGCGGTCCGGCTCTCTCGAGCCATAGATGATCGTGTGTCCCTGGGCGGCGAAGGCCTTGCCCAGTGCGCTGCCGACGTCGCCGGTGCCGATCATCGCGATCGTATCGGCGAGTGCGGGCGGGCTGGTAACGAGCATCAGCCAGGTGATGAGGAGCGCAAACCTTTTCGACATGGTCGGGCCTCGAGCGTTTGGAAATGTCGATTATAGAGCCTGATGAGTTATGGTACCGGCCCATGAATAAAGTAACGATTGCAAATTGGGACCAACTCGAAGATCGCAAGCCGGCTCATGCGCTGGTCGCGGACGTCGACCTCGTCATCGTCCGCTACGACGACAATGTGTCGGTCCTGTATGGCCGCTGCGCGCATCGCGGTGCCCTGATGGCGGACGGCTACGTCGATGGCGACAACCTGATCTGCGGCGTGCACTACTGGGACTACCGCTTCGATACTGGCGTCAGCGAGTACAACAATGCCGAAACGCTGCACAAGTTCGGCGCCTGGGTCGAGGACGGCAATGTGCTAGTGGACGAGGACGAAATCCGCGCCTGGGCCCGGGAAAACCCGCAGCCATACAATCGCGGCGCCTACCAGGGCGCCTTCCAGGACCCGACGGGGACCGCGGACGAGCCCTACGTTAAATACATTCGCAAGCTCGCGACCGAGGGGCTGAGCAAGACCGGTCACCACGGCCCGTCCGCCGCGATGGGCGTGTCGCGCAAGCAGTTGCCCCAGTGGGACGACATCCAGTTCGTGGTCGGGCAGCTGCACAAGTTGCCGCTTCTCGACGACGAGCCCGTCGGAACCGACGTCGTAATAGGGCCCAACGCGAAAAAGCCGCTGACACTGGACATCCCGCTGTTCGTTTCCGACATGAGCTTCGGAGCGCTGTCCGAGGAGGCCAAGGTGGCGCTGGCCAGGGGTGCGGAACTCGCCGGCACGGGCATCTGCTCGGGCGAGGGCGGCATGCTGCCCGACGAGCAGCAGGCAAACTCACGCTACTTCTACGAGCTGGCCTCGGCGCGCTTCGGTTTCTCGTGGGACAAGGTGCAGAAGACCCAGGCGTTTCACTTCAAGGGGGGGCAGGGCGCGAAGACCGGCACTGGCGGCCACCTGCCGGGCAACAAGGTCAAAGGCAAAATTGCCGAGGTGCGCGGCCTCGCGGAAGGCGAGCCGGCGATCTCGCCGGCGCGCTTTCCCGAGTGGACGAAACTCGGCCAGTTCCGGGACTTCGCGGCCGAGGTGCGTGAGCAGACGGGCGGCGTCCCGGTCGGTTTCAAGCTCTCGGCTCAGCACATCGAGAAAGACATCGACGCGGCCCTCGAGGTCGGCGTCGACTACATCATTCTCGACGGTCGTGGCGGCGGCACGGGCGCCGCGCCACTGATCTTTCGCGACAATATCTCCGTGCCGACCATCCCGGCGCTAGCACGTGCGCGGCGGCACCTCGATCGCTGCGTCGCCGACGGCATCACGCTGGTCATTACCGGCGGCCTCCGGCACCCGGCCGATTTTGCGAAGGCGCTGGCGCTCGGCGCCGACGCGGTTGCCCTCTCCAATGCCGCGATCCAGGCGATCGGCTGCATCGGCATGCGTGCCTGCAACACCAACAACTGCCCGGTGGGCATTGCCACGCAAAAGGAGCATCTGCGCTCGCGCTTACCTGTCGACGTCGCGGCGGAGCGCCTGGCGCGTTTCTTCCAGGCTTCGGTCGAGCTGATGGCCGTCCTGGCGCGGGCCGCCGGTCACGATCACCTCGGCAAGTTCAATATCGACGACCTGACAACGTTCAGGGCGGACATGGCGCGACTGACGGGGATTGCTTACGGCGGCGTGGCCGGACCGTAGAACTCGCGGACCGTTTCGTCGGCGATGCGCTGCAGGAATGCGGCGGAATCCTTGTCGATTTCCCCGAAATAGTCGTAGTCGATGCCGACGACCGATTGGCGGTAAATGCTCTGGTAGACGACGCAGGCCGCGAGATACGTGCCCAGCATGCTCGGGTGCGTGCCGTCGAAGGTCTCGTGCAGCACGATGTCCGGTCGCTCGGCGTAGGCGCGCTCGAAGGCCTCCCCGACCGGCATGACCAGCGCGCCGAGCTCGTTGCCGACCGGGATGTAGGTAGCCCTGATCTTGTTGATCAGCCCCGGCTCGTAACGCTCGTCGGGTTCGACGTAGGCGTGGGTCATGTACAGTGAGACTTCCGCGCCCGTCGCACGGATCTTCTTGCTGAGCTCTATGGCGGTCTCGCGAAACTGTGTGCGGCTTGCTTCGGTGAGTACCTCCATGCTGCCGCCCTGCAGGATCACCAGTTCGAACGGCTCGTCGATGCCCAGCCGGCCCGGCTCGAGCAGGGTCTCGACCGGGTGCTGCGACAGGCGGGCGCCGCCGATGGTCGCAGACTTGTACCTGTATTCATCCTTCCCGTACGGGCCGAGTTCCTCGGCGATCCGCTCGACATGGTTGTGCAGGCTGTCGTTGTAATAAAAGTAGCTGTTGCCCACGAACAGCACGCGCTTT
>DATCZB010000078.1:0-2472 GCA_036526155.1 Gammaproteobacteria bacterium | reverse complement strand
ACTATCAGCAGGACGGCCAGCCGAATGCCGAGGGCGGGAATTCTCGCAGGGTTACTGTTATCGGCTCGGGATGCGACCATCGTTGGTTAGTCAATCCTGGCCGGCGGGCTCACTCCAGTCCGAACACCGCCGGTCCGTGTTCGTCGATGAGCTCGATGACGCGGCCACCGCCACGGGCGACGCAGGTCATCGGATCGTCGGCGATCACGACCGGCAACCCGGTCTCTTCCATGAGCAGCTTGTCGAGATCGCGCAGCAATGCGCCACCGCCGGTCAGCACGATGCCGCGCTCGGCAACGTCGGCCCCGAGTTCGGGCGGCGTCTGTTCGAGCGCTTCTTTGACCGCACCAACGATGCCTTGCAGCGGCTCCTGCAGGGCCT
The DNA here is from genome assembly GCA_036526155.1 of Gammaproteobacteria bacterium. GTDB lineage: Bacteria > Pseudomonadota > Gammaproteobacteria > Steroidobacterales > Rariloculaceae > DATCZB01. Next base: position 2,091 of record DATCZB010000078.1, on the reverse strand, counting down.
CGAGGATCTCGTTGCTGTTCAGCGTAAAGCTGCGCGGCACGCCCTCCGACAGGTTGCGACCCTTGACCGAGATCTCGAGCACTTCCTGGCCCGGGAAGGCGGAGCCGATCTCGTGCTTGATGCGTTCCGCGGTGGCCTCGCCGATCAGGATGCCGTAGTTACGGCGCACATAGTTGGTAATGGCCTCGTCGAAGCGGTCGCCACCAATGCGCACCGATGCGGCGTAAACAATGCCGTTGAGCGAAATGACCGCAACCTCGGAAGTGCCGCCACCGATGTCGAGCACCATCGAACCGCGTGCCTCGTGCACGGGCATGCCTGCGCCGATGGCGGCAGCCATGGGCTCGTCGATCAGGTGCACCTTGCGGGCGCCTGCGCCCTCGGCCGACTCGCGAATGGCGCGGCGCTCGACCTGGGTCGAGCCATACGGCACGCAGATGAGCACCCTGGGGCTGGGACGGAAATAACGCGACTGGTGCGCCTTGCGGATGAAATGCTGCAGCATCTTCTCGGTGACCGTGAAGTCGGCGATCACGCCGTCCTTCAGCGGCCGGATCGCCGTGATGTTGCCCGGGGTCCTGCCCAGCCTGTTCTTGGCGTCGGAGCCGGCAGCTTCCACGAGGCGGCCGCCGCGGCCGGAGTCTTCGCGAATGGCTACGACCGACGGTTCGTCGAGCACGATGCCATGCCCACGCGAGTAGATCAGCGTATTGGCAGTGCCGAGGTCGATCGAAAGGTCATTGGAGAAATAACCCAGAATGTTCTTGAACATGTGGGGATAAGGTCCCGGAATAAGATTAACGCGCTAATCTAACAATGCGCACGACATTGCACAAGGCGGCGTGTAATATAGCCCGCGCGCGTGCCGCCAGGCGATTCGCGCCGGAAAAACAAGCAGGAAATCCCCGTGTCACTCGATAAGGAACAAGTACAGCAGATTGCCGTGCTGGCAAGGCTCCGGTTGGCCGACGGCGAGTTCGCCGAAACGGTGGACAAACTATCCAGGATCGTCGATTTCGTCGACCAGCTGTCACAGGCGGACACGACCGACGTCGTGCCCATGGCGCACCCGCTGGATGTGGCCCAGCGCCTGCGCGCGGACGCCGTTACCGAGCCCGACGACCGGGATCACGTCCAGGAAAACGCGCCGTCCACGCAGGACGGCCTGTACCTCGTGCCCAAGGTCATCGAGTGATGGCGACCGATCTCCACCAGCAGACGCTGACCGAGCTGGCGGCCGGCCTCGAGACTGGTGATTTCACCTCGGTCGAGCTGACCGAGACGCTCCTCGCCAGGGTTGCCGACCATGACGGCGCATTGAATGCCTTCATCACGGTGACGGGCGAGCAGGCGCTGGCTGCGGCCAAAGCCGCCGACGAGGCGCGCGCCGCGGGCAAGGCCGGCGCGCTCGCCGGCCTGCCGCTCGTACACAAGGACATATTCTGTACGCGGGGCGTCCTGACGACCTGCGGCTCGCGGATGCTCGAGAACTTTGTCTCGCCGTATAACGCGACCATCGTCGACCGGCTCGCCGCCGCGGGCGCGGTGGTGCTGGGCAAGACCAACATGGACGAGTTCGCGATGGGCTCGTCGAATGAAACCAGTTATTTCGGCCCGGTCCGGAACCCGTGGAACCTGGAATATTCGCCGGGTGGATCCTCGGGCGGCTCGGCGGCCGCGGTTGCGGCGCGCCTGGCGCCGGCCGCGACGGGCACCGACACGGGCGGTTCGATTCGCCAGCCGGCAGCCTTGACCGGCACGGTCGGCCTCAAACCCACCTACGGACGCGTGTCGCGTTACGGCATGATCGCGTTCGCATCCAGCCTCGACCAGGCCGGCGTCATCACGCGCTCGAGCAGCGACGCGGCCCTGTTGCTCGGGGTGATGGCCGGATTCGACGAGCGCGACTCAACGAGCATCGACCAGCCGGTGCCAGACTACACTGCGGCGCTGTCGCAGCCGGTCGACGGCTTGCGGATCGGTGTCGTCAAGCAGCACTTCGACGCCAGACTCGACGCGGCCACCGGCGCGGCAGTGCGCGAGGCCCTGGCCGTTCTCGAGGCGAACGGCGCAACGCTCATCGATGTCGAC
>DATCZB010000077.1:0-9317 GCA_036526155.1 Gammaproteobacteria bacterium | reverse complement strand
CCGGCACGCCAGCGTGAGCCGGCCATCTCGCGACGATTGGCCCAGGATATAGAAGTCGACGCGGGTCACGCAGTTTCGAGATCGAGCAGGTAGTCGACGAGCAGACCCACGGGGCGCCCGGTTGCGCCCTTGGCGGCTCCCTGCAGCCAGGCGACGCCCGCGATGTCGAGATGCGCCCACGGGACGTCGTTGACGAAGCGCGACAGGAACTGCGCCGCCACGCTGGCGCCGCCCTCGCGGCCACCGACGTTGGCGAAGTCGGCAAAATTGCTGCGCAGCGATTCGCCGTACTCCTGAGTGACCGGCATCGGCCAGGCCTCGTCGGCGGCGCGCCGCCCGGCGGCGGTGAGCGCTGCCGATAGCTCTTCGTCCGGGCTGAATAGCCCGGTGAAGACCTGGCCCAGAGCGATCACGCACGCGCCCGTCAGCGTGGCGACGTCGATGATGCAGCGCGGATTGAACTCCTGCGCGTAGGTCAGGGCATCGCAGAGAATCAGCCTGCCTTCCGCGTCGGTGTTCAGGATCTCGATCGTCTGGCCGGACATGCTGGTGACGATATCGCCCGGCTTCGTGGCCTTGCCGCCGGGCATGTTCTCGCAGGTCGGAACCAGCGCGACGACGTTCAGATTGAGCTCGAGCTCGGCGAGGCTCGCCATCGCACCGATTACGCCGGCGGCACCGCACATGTCGAATTTCATCTCGTCCATGGCAGCCGGCGGCTTCAGCGAAATACCGCCGGTGTCGAAGGTGATTCCCTTGCCGCAGAGAACGACGGGCGGCTCATCGGAGCCGGCCCCCTTGTAGTTCATGACGATGAGTTTCGCCGGTGTCTCGGCTGCCGCAGTAACGGACAGGAACGAGCCCATGCCGAGCTTGCGAATCTGTTCCTCGGACAGAACCTTTACGCTGAGCCTGGGATTGTCGCGGCCGAGACCACGCGACACCGTTGCCAGATGGCTCGGCGTGCAGACGTTCGGCGAGCGGTTGCCGAGGTCGCGTGCGAGGTCCACCCCGTTGCCGATGGCGACCCCGTGCTTCAGGCCCTTGCGGCCATCGGCCAGCTGGCTCTTGTCGTCGCAGACGACCGTCATCCGCCTGAGCTTCGGCGCGGCATCGGTCTTGCTCTTCTGCTCGGTGAATCGATACAGCGAGAAACGCGTGCCCTGCACGATCCCGCGAGCCGCTTGGTAAGCATCGATTGCCGGTGCGGCGCCGTCGGCGAGGAAGCTCGTGGCGCTGCGGATGCCCGTTTTGCCGAGCACGTCTGCCGCCGTTCGGGCGGCCCGTACGAGCTGCTTGCCGCTGAAGTCCTTGCGTGCGCCGCAGCCGATCAGCAGCAGATTGGTGGCACCGGTTGAACCGATGTCGTGCAGCAACAGGCTGCCGCCAGGCTTGGTCGAAGCATCGCCTGACCGGATCAGCTTGCGGATGCGCCCTTTGAGCGCCCGGTCGAAATCGGACGCAATTCCCGTCAGGCCGCGTCCCTCGAACAGAGGCAGAATCGCGCATTCGGATCTGTCCTTTACGCCGACGCCGGCCTTGATCGAAAACTGCATCAGCGAATCCTCGCGCGATAATATTTCAGACGTGTTAGTGTACTCGAATCGTCGAATAGACGAAAAAAGCTTGCTTGCCTTTTGAATCTGATTGGCCGGTACATTTTTCGCGAAGCGCTGACGTCTACGGCAATCGTTCTTGCCGTTCTCCTGCTGATCTTCATGACCAACCAGTTCGCCGAGACGCTCGGCGAGGCGGCGGCGGATTCGTTGCCGAGGACGGCTGTGCTGACCGTCTTCGGGCTGCAGCTGGTGCAGTTCATCGCACTGCTTGCGCCGGTCGGCCTGATGCTCGGAATACTGCTTGCTCTGGCCAGGCTCAATCGGGACTCCGAGATGACCGCGATCAACGCATGCGGGATCGGTCCCGTGCGCCTGTTGCGACCGATCGGAGCTTTGGCCGTCGTGCTCGCGCTCGTGGTCGGCTGGCTTGCCTTGTTCGAAGCGCCGGCCGCGAGCCGTGAGATCGAGGCGATTCGCTTCGACGCACAAGCCGAGCTCGAGCTCGGTGCGTTGACGCCCGGCCGATTCACGGCGGTCGATGGCGGCACGACAGTCGTTTATGCGGCGGATGCCGACGAAGATGTGCTGCGTGACGTGTTTATCGAGCGGGAGGTCGAGGGTCGGATCATCGCCGTCGTGGCCGAACGAGGTGAGCGGGTCCTGAACCCCGAGACCGGCGAGTGGCTGCTCCGTTTGCGCAACGGAAAGCGCTACGTCGGGACACCGGGTGAGGCGCGTTTCGCGGTCGACGAATTCGTCGAGCATGGCATACCGATTCGACTCGAGGCGACGGTCTTCGATGAGGGTCTCGAGGCGCGCTCGACGGCCAGCCTGTTGCGGGCAACCGACCCGGAATCCCGCGCCGAGCTTGCATGGCGGATTTCTGCGCCGCTCTCGATTCTTGCGCTGACGCTGCTGGCCGTGCCTCTCGGCCGGGCCTCTCCGCGCGAAGGCAAGTACGCGAGATTCGGCGTCGGGCTGCTGATTTACATCATCTATGCCAACACCTTGTCTATCGGGCGCGTTTGGATCGAGCGCGAAGCCGTGCCGCAATGGCTCGGGCTCTGGTGGGTTCATGCCGTGCTGGTGCTCGTGGCCGTGGTCATGCTGATTAGCCAATCCGGTCTCGGAGCCGGCGGCCTTGTGGAAGCGAGAGAACGCATTGAACCGACTGGGTAACTACATCGTGTCCGGTGTCCTCAAGGGCACAACGATCGTGACCGTGGCCGTCGTGCTGGTCGGCTCGGTCATCGAGTTCGTGGGTCAGCTCGATGACGTTGGCCTCGGCAGTTACGGACTGCGGGAGGCGCTTGTCTTCGTCGCGCTCAGGATCCCGCACAAGATTTTCGACGTGCTGCCTGCAGCCGCTCTGCTCGGGGCACTGCTGAGTCTCGGCAACATGGCGGTTCATCGCGAGCTCGTCATCATGCGCACCAGTGGTCTTTCGCAATACCGGCTGCTGGGCGCCGTCGCAACAGCCGGTATGGTGCTGTTCGTCGTCATGTTGCTGCTCGGTGAGTCCCTGGCACCGTCGCTCGGCGCGTATGCCCGTTCCATGCGCGCCGATGCGCTGCTCGAGGACGTCGACACGGCGTCGGCACGATCGACGTGGTTCAAGGATGGTGATCGGATCTTTAACCTGCGTCAGCCTCGAACGGGAGACGAATTCGATCTCGCGGTCAGGGTATTCGAGCTCGATGCCGAAGCCGGGCTTACCCAGATTGCCAAGGCAGACTCAGTGCTGACGGTTGGCAGCGATATCTGGGAGCTGTTCGATTATGCGGAGACGAACTTCGAGCGCGAGGCGACGACAGTCAGCCGCTCGAGCCGGATTCAGCAGGACTATGGCCTGAGCCCGGAGCTGCTCGAGCTGTCCGAGGTGCGCGAGGATCTGCTCGATACGCCGCAGCTCGATCGCTACATCACGTATTTGCAGAGTAACGGTCTCGATGCCGACCGATACCTGGCTGCCTACTGGGGACGAATTGCGAACGGCGCGTCTGTCATCCTGATGGCGGCACTGGCCTTGCCGTTCGTGATGGGTGGGCTGCGGTCGGCCGGAACCGGGGCGCGCATGCTCGTGGGGCTCATTATCGGCCTCGGCTATTACGTCCTGGTGCAGTTGTCAGCGCAGATTGGAGAGGTGTTCTCACTCGATCCGGTCGTTGCTGCCTGGGCTCCCGGAGCCTTGCTGCTGCTTGTGACCGGTGTTGCGGTCGTCAGACTGCGTTAGTTTCGCGCGGCGCAGCAGCACGGTGCCGGAGATGCGATCGTGCCAGGTCAGGCGGTCGCGGTCGACAAGACTCCACAGGAAGCCGAGTCCCGCGGGTAGCGCTGAGAGCCACGCCGCGAAGAAGCGAAGCGTCGCCGCGCCGAGGCCCACGGGGCCGCCGTCGCTGCGGGTCAGGACCAGCCGCCAGGCGCGCATGCCGAGCGTAACGCCGCCGTGGGTCCAGCACCAGGCGAAATAGGTCCAGCAGCCCGTCAGCAGCAGCAAGCGGAACCAGGCGGATTGCGAGTCGAAGGCCTCGCCGCGGCGTGCGGCCAGCACGATTCCTGTCAGCAGCATCAGCAGCGCAAAGATTGCCAGCAGGTCGTAAACCATCGCTGCAACGCGCCGCCAGATCCCGGCATGCTCGAACTCGCTGGCTGGCTGGCTCGCTAACGACACTTAAGAGCGGTTTTCTTGCACAATCAAGGACGATAGGTGCAATTTCATGGATTTTATCGAAATATCACTCGTTCTCAGGTTCGAGCCTGATGCGATCCGGTCCGCTTAAATCCGGAGACACGGTATCGGGGATCTCCGGCAACTCAATCGGCAGCATCGTGTCCGGATTGGCAGCTTCGGTCTCGAGGCCGGCCGGCTGGCGCCGAGCCGCCGTCGGGCGCTCGGGTCGGCCGGGCTCGGGCTTGGGCAGAACGTCGGTGATTCGGAAATATCGCTCGCCGGAGCGGTTTTCGAACAGGGAGGTCAACGAGTCCATGGTCAGCAACAGGCCGCCGGTCACGATGAGAGCCCCACAAGCCGCGATCAGAACCCGAAAAATCATGTTCGAATCCTACTCGATTGCGGGTTGTTCTGTCCCGGGGGCCCGGCCGAATTGCGACTGCCGAAGGATTATTGCTATCCTGCTTCGATGGCGTGGCGTGACCAAAACGATGAGCCGTACGAGCTCAAGACAGTAAAAAGGACCGATGCGCCTTCGGGCAGCGAAGGCAGCAACTGGATCAAGTACGAGATCACTCAGGGGACAAATGTCATCACGGGCTACCGTCAGGGTAGTGTGACGGCAATCAAACGCGTGGCTGAGGAAATCGTGGTCGGGCTCAACGAGCGTCGCTCGCCCCATCGCGGCCGCGTGCAGCTGACTCAGCTCAAGAAGACCGCAAAGCGCGCGGCCTCCTGATCGGTTCAGCGCAAGAGCCGGCTACCCGGCGAACGATTTCCTGCCCTCAGGCCACGGCCGCCCAGCAGCAGCGCGGGCAACCACAACCACGAGAATGATCCGCCCCCGCCTTCGACGATCGTGATCTCCACGGGCTCGGGATCCCGGGTTGCATCCTCGAGCGGCAACAGGCTCATGCCGTCGCTCTGCAGCGGGCCGAACTCATCGGAAAACGTGCCGAGATCGGCGTCGTAGAGCTCGACCAGCAGGTCGTAATAGCCCGTTGGATAGCCCGAGACGAGCTCGGTCTCGACGAAATACTCGTCGTTACCGGTAGCGCCCGAGATCCAGAAATCGCCGGTCGAGTAGTAGTGCTCCCAATTGGTCCCGTCCGGGCTCAGATAGAGCTCCGCGTAGACCCACGCGCCGTCGCTCAGGGTATCGGCGTCGACGCGGACGCTGAGGAAGCGAAAGAATCCGTCCCCGTCGAAATCGTCGAAGAGCTCGACATCGGCGTCATAGATGTAGTGATCCGGCGATGCGGTGGCGATGCCTGGAAGCGTCAGAAGCAGGGCACCGCCGACGCAGGCTCGAAGTCGTTTGTGCATGATCAGCCTCCCGTTGCGCTCCCTGGTGTCTATTGAAACCGCGCCTAGCTGAATGGGGCCTGAGCGGCGGCTGTGCGCCCGGCGCTACCGCGAGCGATCGGCGATCCTGCGAATTCACTGGCGTTATGTTTAATCGAGCTCGGGATCCGGATCCGGCTACCGATAGAGATTTGTGAGCCAATTTGTGGCGCGGAGAGGAAAACCGAGCGCAGGATGAGCGTCTCGCGGCGCGGATGTGCAGGATGAACGAAGGACGACCCACTTTACTGACGCTGGATGACGATGCGGCCATCGCGAACCTGATCGCCAATATCGGTGATCGGTCGGGTTTCCGCTCGACAGCATTGAGCGAACCTGAAGTATTTTTCGATTCCGTGAAGGACCGGACCCCCGACATCATCGTGCTCGATCTGCAGATGCCTGGTCACGATGGTGTGAGCGTTTTGCGCTATCTGGCCGACGAGAACATCGATGCCAAAGTCCTGCTGGTTTCGGGCATGGATGAACGCACCATGACCTCGGCCGAGCAGTACGGTCTGGCCCGGGGTCTGACGATGTGCGGCGGTCTGCAAAAGCCGTTCGAGCCCGACGAGCTTGCAAGCCAACTCGAGCATGTGCACGCCAAGATACGTGCGATCACGGTCGAGGACCTGCAGCGGGCTATCAACGAGGATGAGCTCTTGCTCTACTACCAGCCAACCCTGCAGCGCTTTCCCGAGGGCAACTGGGGCGTCAAGGCCATGGAGGCGCTGATCCGCTGGCAGCATCCCGTGCGCGGACTGCTCACGCCCGACAAGTTTCTGAGCATGGGCGAAAAGCACGGGCTCAGTCGCGTGCTGACCGATTACGTCATTCAGCGCGGCATTGACCGGCTCAAGGTGTGGTGTGCGGCAGGGCTCGATATAGGGCTCAGAATGAACATCGCGGCGTCGCTGATCTCTGACCTCGAGTTTCCCGATCGGCTCGAAGCGCTGCTGGAAGAGCACGGAATCGACCCGCGGCTCGTGACGCTCGAGATAACCGAAACCGCTATGCTCGACCAGCAGTCGGATACCTTCGATATCCTGACCCGCTTGCGCGTGAAAAACATCAATCTCGCGATTGACGACTTCGGTATCGGCTACTCCTCGTTGACGCAACTGTTCCAGATGCCGTTCAACGAGATGAAGATCGACAAGTCCCTGGTCGGGCGCACGCCGGAATCCAAAGAAGCCTCGATCATGGTCGATGCGCTCGTGTCGCTGGCACACAAGCTGAGCCTGACCGTGTGCGCCGAAGGCGTGGAAACGGCAGCCACGCTCGAGTTTCTCGGTGACATCGGCTGCGATTGCGTTCAGGGGTACTACGTCAGCCGGCCGGTTCCGGCGGACGAGGTGCCAGCAATCGTCAGGAAGTGGGATCCGGCCTTGGCCGACGCCGAAGGCGAGGCGCGGAAGCTCAATCTCTCGGCCTGATATGCGATCATGGCCTGCATGTCGAACGCAGAGCGGCGCATGTCAGGTCTCAACCGTTCTCGAAACCTTCTCTTAGCGCTTGCCTCGGGTCCCGTCGGCGGGCTCGGCGCGCTGCTCGTTGCGGTCGGATTGGTCGCGAGCCACCCGGCCGCCGGTCAGATCGCCGAAATCAATAAGCACGGCGTCGCGATGGGGCATCTGCATTATTTCGTCGAGGACGTCGACGCGAATCGCGAATTCTGGCTCGCGCTCGGCGGGAGTCGGGTTCCGTCGGCAACGCTGGAGATCGTCAGGATGCCGGGCGTATTGATCTTTCTGGCTCAGTCCGAGGCGGGCTCTGATCGCTCGGTGCTGGATCACGTCGCGTTTCGGGTTCGTTCGCTCGACGAAATTGCGGCCCGCGGTTTCGATCTCGAATTGGTCGAGGCGTTTCCGGGAATTGCCTCGGTCTACACGCCCGCCGGCGATCGTGTCGAGCTGTTCGAGGAGGGCACGGCCACCAACGTCTGGTTCGAGTTTGACTCTGGCGCTGATCCGGATGGCCTTGCCGGCCGTCATAACCGACCGCTCGTCGGGCCGATCGATTCGCATCACCTGCATTTTTACCTGCCCGAACCTGAGGTCGAATCCGCGCGCGACTGGTACGTCGAGCACTTCGGTGCCGTGGCCGGTTTGCGCTGGCGCTACCTGGCGGCGGACTTGCCCGGGATGAACCTCAACTTTTCCGCGACGGATCCTGCGCGAGTGGCGACCCGCGGGCAGTCGCTCGGCCATATCGGCTTCGAAGTCGAGAACCTCGAGGCCTTTTGTGCCGAGCTCGAGGCTGCCGGCATCGAGTTCGATCAGCCGTTTCAGCGTGTGAGCGCGACGCTCGCGCTGGCCGTTTTGACCGACCCCTGGGGTACGACGATAGAGCTCAGCGAAGGCCTTGCTTCGCTCTGAATGCCGGTCCCGGCGAATTCTCAGTTCAGCGTTTGCCGCAACTGCCGCCAGCGGAAGCCGAGGAAGACCACCTGCGCGGTCAGCAGCACGAAGCCCGTGTTGACGCCCGTCAGCATGATCGCCATTTCGCTTTGCGCGTCGAAAGCGGGGACCCAGCCCGACGGCAGCATGCCGGTCATGATGATGGTTGCCAGCGGAGACAACGAAGCGACGACGGTCTGGAACCGCGTCAGGTCGTCAATGGCCGCGGCGCTCACGATGGCGACCAGGATCGGCAGCAGCCAGAGCAACAGGGCCGTCAGCAGGACCCCGCGGTACTGGAGCACCTGAAACAGAAGCAGCGAATAGCAAAGCACGAGGCCCAGCCCGAGCGGCAGTCGCCAGTGGGCGAACCCGGTGCCGTCGAGGAAATCCATGAAACCGGCCGCCATCATTCGGCTATAGACGACCCAATAACCGAGCAGGGCGACGACGATGAAGAGGCTCATGAACGGAATGTTTGCGGAGTCATCCTCCCAGGGCAGCGCAGCTTTCCGGTTCCGCTTCGCCGCGCGGCGGACGCCCCTGACGTAGTCGTGATGCGTCGGGACGACGTTGGCAAACAGGAAGTTGCAGAGGAACCAGATTGCGATCACGTAGACGAGCGGCAGGCCGATCGCGATGACTTCGACCAGCGCATTGAGATTGTTGATACCGAATATGGCGAAAGGCAGATACTGCCCGGTGATGGCGGGCCATAGATTTCCGGTCACGAGCACGATGAATACCGCGAGGACGCCGAGCGCGTACGGCTTGCTCAGCGAATGTTTGTTCTCCTTCTGCCAGCGGCGGACCGACATCGATGCGAAGGTAACGATCAGGCCGGACTGTAGCAGCAGAGTGAACCAGAATGGCGAAAGCATCCAGTCAAAGAACGGCACCGGGTCGGCGAACGAGAAGAACGGGGCATCGTCTCCGGGTGGGCCGAATTCTCCGGGTTGTCCCGGCGGTCCGAATCCCGCGGGGCCTTCGACCAGGGGGACGACCTTCTGGCCAATGACCGGAAAAACCGACAGGTACTGCAGAAACTTGAGCCCGAACTGCGATGCCAGTGCCGGCAGGATCAGGTTGAGGAAGGCGACCGAGAAGATCGACAACAGATACCCCCAGATCCAGCGCTTCATCACCATGCCGACCGCGATTGCGGTCATGTGATAGAAGATCGCGCAAACGAAGAAGACCAGATAGACACTGAAGACCGTTGTGAGCGGAATGTTGCCCTTGACGACAACGAACGCAAGGTGCGGGAGTGTCAGGGCGAACATCGCGTACTCGAGAACAGGCAGGCCAAAAAGGTAGCCGACGACATTGCGTAGCGGCGCTACC
>DATCZB010000076.1:0-2469 GCA_036526155.1 Gammaproteobacteria bacterium | reverse complement strand
CCTGCGTATGCCGCGGGACCTCCAGCAGCTTGGCGTTGGCGCAGATCTGGATCAGATTGCCTTCGGCATCGGTTTGGTAGTGCGCTGGCTCCGCGGCAATCTCGCGTTTGGAATACGCGACCAGCATGTGCAGGCGGCAGCCCGGCGCCACTCGGTCCCTGAGATAATCGATGACGAACCTGAGCTCTTCCAGGCTCAGGTAGTTCGGCAGGTCCCAGAGGAAAATCAGGTCCAGCTTGTCGTCACCGGGCGGCGGCAGGAGCCTGCGCAGGACCTCCACGCCGTCTTCCCCGAGCGATTCGAGCTCTCTGAGTGCCTCGAGACCGCCGCTACGCGCAAAATCGGCTACCTCAACCCGGCATGGATGATTGAGGCTCAGTTTTTCCAGCAGCGACTGGCACGGGCCGCCAAAATCAAGGGCAATAACGCGCCGATCGGGATCCTCCGAACTCCTGAGGATCCGATCGAGCAGCGGTGCCTTGAATCTTGCGACCGTGCCGCGCGCGCCACCGGCTGAATTCGCCAATGATGCTGCAGCGCCGGGCAAACCGGGCCCTCCTTAGCGGCCGGCGCTGGCGACTGTCTTCTGGTCTGTCGCGGGCTTGATGTCTGCGCTTGGCTTGGACTCGGACGCTGAGGAATCGGACTTGCTCTCCTGCTTCGAGGATTGCGTCGTGCCGACGGCTTTCTCCACGGCCTGCTGGTCCATCTCGACCGAACCCTTGAACCGCGCGCCGTCCTCGAGCGAGATACGAGGTGCAACCAGGTTTCCGCGCACGTTGGCCGTCGCCCGGATTGCGATTCGCTCGGACGCGAACAGGTCGCCTTCTGTCGTGCCGTCCACGCTGATTGAGCGGGCATAGACATTGGCATGGACCACGCCCTCCTTGCCTACGGTCAGGGAATGGTTTTGCAGCTCGATCGTGCCGCTGACCTCGCCGAGTATGATCAGATCCTCGTCCCCCTTTACGTCGCCGCTAATGCGTATCGACCGGCCGATTGCCGCGCTCGAGTCGTCACCAGTATCTGCCATTCTTGATCCCTCCGCCGTATTTTGACTGTCGGCCCTGCGGCCCCCAGATCTGTCCATGTTTTCATCCTTTTTGTTTATTTCGAACATTTCTTTTTTCCCAGCGCCTTGCGTTTGTTTACTTATCTATCACGAGAACCCTGAAGGCACAACCATGGCGGCTGCGCGGGCGCCGTGCCGCCGACGCTCATTCCGGAAGCGCGAAGACCAGGTACTGGCTGGGGCCGGCTTCGGGAATCTCGAGATCCGGCGTGAACAGACCATTGCCTCCAACCGGGACCGCGACGTACTGCCGCCCGTCGACGGCATAAACGGCCGGAACGCCGTCAGACCCTGCCGGCAACTCGTATTCCCAGAGCACCTCGCCGTTATCGACGTCGCGGGCCCGGAACTTGCGATCGGACGAGGTGGCGACGAAGACGATGCCGCCCGCCGTGACGACCGGGCCGCCTCGCGGCGCATGGGCGCCGGTGTCCGTGATGCCCATCTGCTCGAGGGCGTAGACACCGCCATTCGGCACCTGCCAGATCATGTCGCCCGTGTTCAGGTCGTAGGCCGTAAGCTGGGACCAGGGCGGGCCGAGGGCCGAGAGGCCATTGGTCGGCTGCAACATGAAGTTGACGGGCGAGCGGTAGGGAATGAAATCCTCGTGATCGCCGGGGATCGGCTGAGGCGGGCCTCCGGCTCGCCCGCGACCGCCACCGAAGCCACCGCCGCCTGCGTCGGGCGGGAACAGCGTGGCGAGTGTCGGCAGCTCTTTTGACACAACGAAGAACCTTCCGCTCTCCGGATCGACAGCCGAACCACCCCAGTTCGTGCCGCCGTTATGGCCGGGCAGCATGACGGAGCCTTCCAGGCTCGGCGGCGTATAGGGGCCTTCATAGCGCCAGACTGACGTCAGGTTTTCCCTTATGGCTTCCTGCTCGGCCTCGGGCAGATGAGGGTTGATGTCGTCGAGCGTAAAAAGTTGCCTCGCGAACGGCTCGGGCTTGGTGGGGAAGGGCTGAGTGGGCGAAGCCAGCTCGCCCTGAATGTCGCTCGCCGGCATCGGGCGTTCCTCGATCGGCCAGAGCGGCTCGCCGGTCACGCGGTCGAACACGAACAACAGGCCCTGCTTGGTTGCCTGCGCGACGGCCTTGATCTCCTCGCCATCGTGATTGACGGTCAGGAGCTTGGGCGCCTGCGGAATGTCGAGATCCCAGATGTCGTGGTGGATGGTCTGGAAATGCCAGAGCCTCTCGCCCGTGCGGGCATCGAGTGCAACGAGGCTGTTACCGAACAGGTTGTCGCCATGCCGGTTGCCACCGTAAAAGTCGTAACGTGCCGTGCCGGTTGGGATATAGACAATGCCGAGCTCGACGTCGACAGTGGATTCGCTCCAGTTGTGCACGCCGCCGTAGTTGCCGAGACCCTCGGCGGGCCAGGTGTCGGCGCCGAAC
>DATCZB010000075.1:0-2084 GCA_036526155.1 Gammaproteobacteria bacterium | reverse complement strand
CAGCTCGACGGCATCGAGATCGAGCAGCGGTATGCCGAACTCGTGCGCCGCCGCAACCGCAATGCGGCGCGGCTCGCCCAGCTGCTTTTCGACCAGGATGGGGACGAGCCCTCTGCCGGACTTTTGTGCGGCCTTGATGGCCTCGGCCAGGTTCTCCTCAGAGACGATGTCGTCCTGAACGAGCCTCCTGGGCAGACCCGAGAGCGTGCCTTGCGATGCGGTTACGACCATTGGCGGTTTTCGCAGCTAATCTCTTCACTTGCGGAGAGTTTTGTACTTTCACCGGTAGGGGACGAAAGTGTCAACGTCGCGCTTCTTCTTTTGTGACGGAGATTTAACTTATGCCTCGGCACCCAAAAAAAAGGCCCCGCCGCGGTTACGGCAGGGCCTTGACTGACACGAATGCGAGTGTTCTCTCGCTTTCGCAGTCCGCGGGGTTTAGCCGCGGCAGTTGGCCGGCCGGTACTTCTGGTCGACGTTGCCGCCGGCGCCGCTACCCTGAGTGGTCGCACCCGACGCCAGCGTCAGGCCAGAGCCCATCTGCCAGCTGCCGCACTGCCAGGACACGTCACCGTTGACGCTGATATACGGCGTGAGAAGCAGCGTCTCTGTGCCGATGTTGCTGTGTGCCTGCTGACCGTAGGTGATCGTGATCTGTCCGCCCGTGCTGACACCAACCGACGTCACATACTTGCCGCTGATGTTGGTCGGCGTGGGATCGAGACCGGCGGCCGTGTTGCTGGCGGGCCAGTTGCTCGTCGAGCTGTAGGTCTCGGCAACGGCGGCCTTGGCGGCGCCGGCGAGGTTCAGGCCCTCGGTGACCTGCGCACGAATCGTGTAATCCTGGTAGGCAGGAATAGCGATCGCGGCCAGGATGCCGATGATGGCCACGACGATCATCAGTTCGATCAGCGTGAAACCTTGCTGCATTTTATTCATTTCGAGAAGCTCCTCTAAGCGGTAGAAATTGCAATTTGTGGTCGATAGCGACGAGTCGTATCTGTTTCGGTAAATGCAAGGCGTGTGCCAACCGTGCGCGCACTATGTTAAGAACCCAGTGGGCATACGCGTTTCGTGACGGGTCGAAAGCCGCCGTGATTTCGCGTTAAACATATTGTGTCGGTTGGGCTCTGACGCCCACGTACGAAAGCGTCAGAAACTGACAAAAAATGTCAGTTCGAAATGCACCTGCGCGGCTTACTCGATCTTGAGTTTCTTTATGCGGTAACGCAGCGCGCGAAAACTGATGCCGAGGAGCTCGGCTGCCTTGGTCTTGTTGTACTTGGTTTGCTCGAGCGCTTTGATAATGGCATCCCGCTCCAGATCCTCGAGCTGAACGCCGAGAGTGCCGGTCAGCGTCGTGTCGCCCGTCGGTTCCGGCTCGTCGCTGCCTGCGTCGGCGCCGGCTTGCTCGGCTTCCGGTGCCGGCCGCAGCTGAATGTCGCCGACCCCGATGACGCCGTCCGTGCACAAGGTGTAGGCGCGCTCGAGAATGTTCTCGAGCTCACGGACGTTGCCGGGGAAGCGGTAGTCGAGAATCGCGGATCGGGCTTCGGGAGTCATTGACGGCACCTGTCCGCTGCCGGTCTCTGCGACCGTCCTGGCCAGAATGTGGTGCGCGAGCAGAAGGATATCGTCGCCGCGCTCCCTGAGCGGAGGCACCTTGATCTCGATGACATTGATTCGATAGTAGAGATCTTCGCGGAAGCCGCCTTCCTCCACGAGTTGGGCGAGGTTCTGATGGGTTGCGCTCAGGATCCGCACGTCGACGTGCCTCTCCGTATTTTCGCCAACCCGTCGAATCGTCTTCTCCTGAATGACTCTGAGCAACTTGACCTGCATGTTCAGCGGCAGGTCGGCGATCTCGTCGAGGAACAGCGTGCCGCCCTCGGCGCTTTCGAACAAACCGGGTTTGTCGCTTACGGCGCCCGTGAAGCTGCCCTTCTTGTGGCCGAAGAACTCACTTTCCATGAGCTCGGCCGGAACGGCTCCGCAGTTGATGGCAATGAAAGGCCCGTCGCTACGCGGGCCCGACTCGTGAATCATCCTCGCGACGAGCTCTTTCCCGGTGCCGGATTCGCCCG
>DATCZB010000074.1:0-7600 GCA_036526155.1 Gammaproteobacteria bacterium | reverse complement strand
CGGTGCGGTCGAATACAGACCGCCCCCGCCGCGCACCGGATGATCCCCGCTCTCGAGCGGAAGCTGCCGGAAGCCGCCGCCCGACCGGCGATGAACATGGGCCAGCCGGTCCATGTCGTCTGGCAGGCGAAACCCGGTGTCTGTCATGCCAAGCGGCCGAAAGATCCGCTCGTCGAAGTACGCGTCGAGAGAGAGGCCGGTCACAGGCTCGATGAGCAGGCCGACGACGTCGGCGCTCGTGCTGTACGCAAACTCCGTGCCCGGATCTGCGATCAGGAACGGCGGGTCGATCAGATTCGGGTCCGGACCGGACGCGATTCGCAGCGGCTCGTGCAACCACCAGTAGCCGTAGCCGGCGGTGTGGCTCAGGAGCTCGCGCAGGGTCGCATCGCGGATGGCCGGCCGCGTCGACCACGTGCCGGCCTCGGCATCGAAATCGGCCAGCACTTCAGGCTGTCTAAAACCCCGAACGTAGTCGGCCAGTGTCGCGTCGAGATCGACCCGGCCGGCGTCGACCAGCGTCATCACTGCCACGGACGTGACGAGCTTGGTCATCGATGCGATACGGCAGACCGTATCCGGTTGCATCGCGCGTGAGGGACTGGTGCCGGCCGCGCCGAACGCGGCCAGGTAACGGCAAGCTTCCGCCGAGCTTACGGCCGCGACCGCCCCGGGAATCCGGCCCGCAGCGACCGCGTCGGCAAGGACCTTATCAACCGCCCGCAACGGCGTGGATTCGATACGTGAAATCGATGTCGTTGCCGACGGCCATGATTCCGCCGAATGCCGAGAATGGCTCCATGCCGAGATCATCATGGGTCAGACGGAACTCTCCCGTCACCGTCAGCGAATCGGGGCCCATTTCGATCGAGGCGGGAAAAGTCTGCTCGATGGTTCGCCCCAGGATCTCGATCGAGAGCGGCAATTCGGCAGCGTCGAACGTTCCCGAGACACCCGTGCCCGACAGACGGATCTCGGGGAAAATCTCCCCGTTGAGGACCCGATCAGTCAGCATGTTGCGCTTGGTACCGGCTTTGTCGTCTTCGCTCGGAACCGACTCGAAGTCCTCGCCATGACGAGACCGAAGCTCGGGATCGTCGATGACCAGCGAGTCGACCGCAAAGCGCAAATCCCACTGAGCCGTCTCGAGATCACTGCCGAGCGTGACGCTCCCCGCGAGCTCGGGCATTGAAATGATGTGATTGTGCCCGAGGCGCGCCGCAGCGCCGGCGCGATAGATCCGCCAATAGACCTCGGACTGCGCGGCGTCGATCGTATAGAGACGCGTCTCGCCTGTCGCAGGCAACGCGGAACCGGTTGCCGTATCGGCCTGGGCCAGCATCGGCCGGGCGTCAGCGGGCATCTCCGGGGCGGCCGCCGCGCCGGCGGGCGGGCTTTCCTCTGCCGGCAGGCCATTGCCCGGTTCTTCCAGCCGCTGGGCAATTACGAGCCCGATCATGCCGACCACGATAACCGCCGCGATCACCTTGCCGCGCTCCATGCCACTCCTCGTTGAACTTTCGGGGGCGATTCCCGGACTAATGAGCTTAGCATGCCCGCGCTAAACCCACGCCGAGGGTCTATGGACCGTTGGCAAAAGGTGGTACGTTATAGCAAGCGATAGCGGTTCACGGGCATATCGTGGAGTCCATCGTGGTATCGAAACGGAGTTCGTTGCAAACCTGCGGATTGGGAATAGTGGCCCTGACGGCTGCCGCGTGCACCTCTGCGGTCGTCGTAGAGAGCGAGTTCCCGACGCCCCTAATCGAGACTGTCCCGGTGTCGGTCGGACTCTATTATGAGCCCGAGCTGCGCGACTTCATTCATGCCGAAGCATTGCCGCGAAGCTCGACCTGGACGATCGACCTGGGTGACGCCAACGTCGCCATGCTCGACCCGCTCTATGCAACGATGTTTGCGACGACCCGCGAAGTGCAGGACCTGCCCCCCTCGCCCACGATAACGGCAGGTGTGGACGCCGTTCTGAGCTCGGGCCTGGAGGCGTTCCAGTTCGATGTGCCAAGCACGACGCGCGATGAGTTTGTCGAGGTCTGGTTGCAGTATCGTCTGCAATTGCTCAGGCCCGACGGGGACGTCGTTATCGAGTGGCAAGTGCCGGGCTATGGCAAGGCTGAAATCGACGGCAATCGCGAGGATGCCGTTCATCGCGCTTCGATCGTCGCGATGCGCGAAGCGGGCGCTAGGATATCCACCCAATTCATACAACAGCCGGCAGTTAGTGACTGGCTCGAGGAATTTGCTAATGGACAAGCAAGACCGCCGCAAGGCTAGGCTCCCTCTTTCGACCCGAAATGCCATGCTGGCGCTCGTTGCGGGCCCCGTGCTCGTGGCCTGCAGCACGACCTCGCGTCTCGAGCCGTACAAGCAAACCGATGCCGTGCTCGAAGCCGGTGACGGCGTCGTCATTCTGGCCCGGCGGCATCATGCGACCCATGAGGCCGAGCAGGATTTCGTCGAGTGCATTTCGGAATCGCTTGCCGGAGGCGACCGCGAAATCGTCGTCCACAATTCGACTGAGTTCGAGGACAAGCTCTACCCCTGGTTCGAGCCTTCGACCGCCCCGCTCAATATCACCGACATGTCAGAGCTGCTCGACCGCCCGGCGGTGGCTCGGCAGGTCGAGGACACGGGCGTGCGCTTCGTTGTCTGGCTCGACGGCTCGACCGACCGCGTCGCCAGCGGCGGCAGCATCACCTGCGCAGCCGGAGTTGGCGGCGCCGGCTGCATGGGTCTGGCCTGGTGGGAAGACGACGCTCGCTACGATGCCGCAGTCTGGGACATCGAGCACCTGAACCAATCCGGGACGATCCATGCGGACGTTCGCGGACGCAGCGTAATGCCGGCCGTCGTGGTGCCGATGCCGTTTATCGCGCGGCCCCAGGCCAAGGCGTGTCGCGGCCTGACCGAGCAGCTCGAGCAGTTTCTGACCACGCCCAGCGGCTACGGTCCGGGAACCGAAGTCGGCTAAAGCCCGCGACTTTTTCCGCACCGGCTTTTACCTAACCTCTGCACCGGGGCCGCGGACCCGCGGCGGGCCGCCGTTGCTCGAGTGTCTGCTGCGGTCTTTCTGACTGACGGCAGTCGAAGTGATAGGCTCCCGACCTAGACTAATAACGAGAAAAATCTCCTAGTTCGCGGAAATGGAAGGGAATTCTTCGGGCCGCCAGACGGATCTTGATAGCACCGACAGGCTGCCAACACTCTCAGAAGACACACTGGTCGAACTCGATCGGATCAGGACGTCGAACGGACTCGACGATACGGCCGCGCTCGAGCAGTCGCTGGCGCAGCTGCGCGAAGCACTGGGCGACGAAACGGAGCGCTCATGCCAGCTCGAGACCCGACTGGACAACCAGGAGCAGGCGATTGCCCGGCTGCAGGCTGACTTCGAGCGCGAAGCCCAGCAAAACTCAGCTGCGCGAACGTCTGCCGAAACAGCCACCTCGCAGGCTCAGGCCACAAGGGCGCTCGTCGGCAAGGTCCAGATCGCGCTGCGCTCGCTGCATGCGCGCATCGCCTCTCTCGAGACCTACATCGCCGGCCGTCCCGAAGGCTGGCGCGAGATGGAACAGGCGCTGCACTCCAAATCAATCCGCGTAGCCGAGGCGGAGGCCCAGCTGGCCGAGAAGATCACGCTGCTGGCACAAGAGCTGGCAGCCGACGCCGGGAATCCGGAGCCAGATCTGGATCTGCCGGATGCGGATGCGCCGAAGACGGATCTGCCGGATGCGGATGCGCCGAAGACGGATCCGCCGGCTTCGGAGGCGCACGATGTCGAGGCGCACGGTACGCAAGTGCACCCGGCGAACATGTTGACCGGGGACGACACCTTACTCGAGCCCCTGCCGTCTGCCGACGTCACATCGACGCTGCGCGAAGCGCTCACCGAAAGCGCTCCGGAGTCGAGTGACCACGACGAGCCCGAGATCGCCGCAGCGGCCGGAAGCTCCGCGCTCGTGGGCGGCACGCCGGACACGCCGATTGCCTACTCGATCGACAAGGACTCGATCACGATCGGCCGGGATCCCGCGGCCGACATCACGATTCCAATCGAATCGGTCAGCCGGATACATGCGATCGTCACGCGCGAGGGCAACGAGATGATCATCGAAGACCATGCGAGCACGAACGGTGTTTTCGTCAACGCCGTGCGAGTCCAGCGCAAGGCGCTGGCGAACGGAGACGAGGTTCTCCTTGGTGACTCGCAGTTCCGTTACTTTGGCGGCGAAGTGCACGATTGATGCATACTGCGGCGCATGAAAGCGCCGCGGAGCCTCAAGGAAGCCCTGATCGCACTCGGCCTCATCGCGTTCGGACTGATTGGCCTGCCCGGCATGGTCTATTTCGTCGGCACGCAGATCATCGGTGAGTACGAGCTCGGAATCCTCGGCCTCTACGAAGCGCTGGCCGACGCGCTCGCAAGCGGGAGCCTGGCGGCCTGGTTCCTGATCCTCAGCCCGCTCTTCGTCGTGCAGCTCTGGCGGCTAGCGCGCTGGCTGCGTGGCCATAAAGAGGCGTGACCGAGTTCACAAATCCGAAAGCCCGAAAGCGTTCTGCCAGCCAGGCACTGGTAGGCTAGCGCCACTGGCTAAACCTGAGTGCACGCCGATGCTGTCGCGATTTATACGCTGGCTTGGACTGGAATCGGGCTCCGAACCCCACCCGCGGGTCGGAAGACCGCCACAGCGCCGTTCTGCAACCGGCCACCTCTATCAGAAAAAGCCCCCACCGCCGCAAGGCAAGAGCCGGTCTGCCGGGATCGACAACGATTTCAGCCCCTACAATACCGGCCAGTTCGATCGCAGCGCCTCGTGGGAAAAGATCAGTAAGACCCAGCGTTAGCCGCGCGCTACGCCGACACATCTGGCCGCAGATCGAAGTCCTCGCTCGACTCTCGTTACCGGGATCCCGGGCGCTCAATCCGTCCCCTGCCGAGCCGGCCGGACCGACTCCCGGAAAATGGCCGTCACCGGACACGAATAATCACTCGCACGGGGACGTCTTCGGGAACGGAGACGAAGTGATTAGCGTAATGTTTCCAGCGTGTTAGACTTGATTCTGGATGCCTGTACCAGGACCGTACACGGCAGTAAGACAACCTAAGCATGCCGTTCTTGAGGAGAAACTCGTGAGGGAAAAATTCAGCCGCGGGCTGCTCATCGCGATGGGATCAGTGGCGTCAGTTTCTCTGTACGCCGCGGTCGAGCCGATTACGCCGCTGGAAATGTCGCCGCGACACCCGATCATCAGTCGGAGCGTAACCGAGCTGATCGAGCAGTGGCATTACTCCCACCTCCCGATCGACAACTCCATGTCGTCGGCAATCCTCGATCAGTACCTCGACATTCTCGATGGCAACCGAGTCTACTTCCTGGCGTCGGATGTTGCCGAATTCGGCAACTACCGCTATTCACTCGATGACAGCGCACGCAGGGGCGACCTGGATCCGGCTTTCGAGATTTTCAACCGCTTTCGGGAGCGCGTGAATCAGCGCGTAGTCAATGCACTTTCGTTGCTCGATACCGAGCCCGACTTCACGATCGACGAAGAATACCGCTGGGATCGAACCGAGCTCGGCTGGCCGACTACCGAACAGGCGATGCAGGAGCTCTGGCGGCTGCGGGTCAAGAACGATGCGCTGACGCTGATCATGGCCGGCGAGACCTGGGCGGAAGCAACCGAGATTCTGCGCGAGCGCTACGAGCGCATGCATAACGACATTGCGGAGCTCGATGCCGACGATGCGTTCGAGACGTTCATCAATGCCGTGGCGCACACGATGGATCCTCATTCGACCTACCTCTCCCCGCAGGACAGCGAGGAATATCGGATCGACATGAGCCTGTCGTATGAGGGAATAGGCGCCCGGCTGCAATCGCAGGACGATTTCGTCGAGGTTGTCGAAGTCATTCCCGGCGGGCCGGCCGACATGGATGGCCAGCTCAGCGAGCTCGACCGGATCACGGCCGTCGCCGAAGGAGACGGCGATTTCACCGATGTGATCGGGTGGAAGCTCGAGGACGTCGTGCAGCGCATTCGTGGCCCGGGCGGCTCCGTCATCCGGCTGCGGATTCTGCCCGCCGGGTCGGAACCCGGCTCGCCGCAAACGATCATTTCCCTGACTCGCGACAAGGTCAAGCTCGAGGAGCAGGCGGCCCAGAGCGAGATCATCGACGTCACGCTGGACGACGGCACGACTCATCGCATCGGCGTCATCGACGTGCCGAGGTTTTACCAGGACTTCACGGCCAGGACTTCAGGTGAAGCGGACTACACGAGCACGTCGAGGGATGTGGCGCGGCTGATCGTGGAACTCGAAGCCGAGGGCATCAGCGGCATCGTCATGGATCTGCGGCAGAACGGCGGCGGTCACCTGTCGGAAGCAACGGAGCTCAGCGGGCTGTTTATCGACCGCGGGCCAGTCGTGCAGGTACGCGAGACCAACGGTGCACTCGAGATCCACGAAGATCCGAGCCCGACCGCCATTTACGACGGTCCGCTTGCCGTGCTCGTCGATCGTTACAGCGCCAGCGCCTCGGAGATATTCGCGGCCGCAATCCAGGATTACGAGCGCGGAATCATCATCGGGCAGCAGACTTTCGGCAAAGGCACGGTGCAAAACCTGTTCAATCTGGACCGCGTCATCCGCGGCAACGGCCCCGGCAACGGGCAGCTGACGCTGACCATCGGCAAGTACTACCGCGTCACGGGTGACAGCACCCAGAATCGCGGCGTGATTCCCGACATCCCCTTGCCCTCCGCCATTCCGACCGAGGCCGTGGGCGAGAATACCCGCGAAACCGCCTTGCCCTGGGATCGAATCGAAGCAACGGCCTTTCGACCACGTCCGTCGCTGGATCCCGCAATCGGCATCCTCAACGACAGCCAGCGGGTCCGCGCAGCCAGCGATCCGAACTACAACTTCATCGAGAAGGACTTCTCCTCGCGGGTCGAAAGCTGGAACGAGCACACCGTCTCGCTGAATCTCGAGCAGCGGCGTGCTGAGCAGGACACCGAGGATCAGGAACGCCTCGAGCGAGTTAATGAGCGCCGGGCGGCGCTCGGACTGGAGCTTGTCGCTTCAATCGAAGAACTTGCCGACGTCGAGGACCCGGTCTCACCGGCCGAGATCCTGCTCGAGCAAGCGGCTTTGGCTGTGGCTGAAATTGCGGCGGGTCAGCCGTCTACGGCGACCTCGTCTCTGCCGCCCGCAGGCGCCGAGAGCGGCGTCTAGCTCAGGACCTGGCTCAGATCCCAGTAGTCGTCTTCGAGGACGCTTACCGGCAGCGGGGGATGCGTCAGGTCGTCGACCTGGTCTGCGTCCGGCGAAATGTGAATCTTGCTCAGGCCCTCGCGAGTCGGCGTCGCGTCTGATTCATAGCGGTAGCTGACTTCGCCAACCAGCGAATCCGCTCGGCGCTTGACGAGATCAGCCAGGTCCCTTTGCCGATTGAGCTCGTCGATCCGATGCCGAATGTGCTCGACCAGCTGATCGCAGACCCTGCGCTCACCGAACTTCATGTCGGCCACCGAGCACTTGGTCGCCTTCCTTGACTGACTCGCGAGACCATCGTCTGCA
>DATCZB010000073.1:0-12295 GCA_036526155.1 Gammaproteobacteria bacterium | reverse complement strand
TGCCGGATTCCAGGTCTCCGGGGGAATAATCGCGCTGTCGGGCATACTCGTAGCGCAACTCGATGAGCTCGAGTCGCGCTACGAGCGGGATTACGCGAAATTCGCACGACGCGAGCATTCCGGCTGGGGCCTTCTGACCGCGACTCGTCGCTAGGCGGTATGATCGCAAACGCGATGCTAGTCACCACCTGCCCAGACTGCGAAACCACGTTCAAGCTTTCAACGGAAATGCTCGGACAGGCCAAAGGGCAGGTCCGCTGCGGCAAATGCAGCCGGATCTTCGACGGCCATTCCAGCCTTCGCGAAATATCCGATCGGCCCGCACCGGATGGCCTCGCCGGACTCCGCTCGACCGAAGCCCCGGTGAACCCTGAAGCGCAGCCGCGCCCCGAATCGCGTATCGAACCGAAACCGCCTGCGCCGGCCACCGAATCCCGAGCGCCCGAGTGGTTGAACGACGGCGAACCTCGCAAGCGACGAGTCTGGCCGTGGGCCGTCGGCACCGCCCTGATGGCGCTGACGCTCTGCGGTCAGTTCGTGCATCACTTTCGTGCACAGCTTGCAGCCGTGCCGACGGTCGGATCGATGATCACGACGGCATACGCGCAAGTCGGGATCGAGGTGCTGCCCGAGGTCGACCTCGATCAATATGACTTGCTCGATCTGACAGCTGCCGCGCAACCGCTGGGTGAGGAGCCTGGCTGGCTCATTATCGAGACGCGCGTTCTCAACCAGGGGCCGAAGTTGCAACCGTTCCCGCATATATTCGTCCGCTTGCTGGACCGTTGGGACGCGACGGTTGCGGGAAGATATTTCGCCCCCGGGGAGTACACAGTTTCCACTGTCCGCAACTTCTCGCGCATGAATCCGGGGTCGACCATCGATGCCCAATTCATCATCATGGATCCGGGTCCGAGCGCCACGGGATTCGAGCTCGAAATTTGCGTGCCGATTGCGCACGGTTACCTTTGCGAGTCACACATCGCCGACGACTGAGTCGCGCCGAAAACCTGTCGCAAGTTTTCTTAAGCGTGCTATTATCGCCTACCCTCTTCAGCGTCCTGCCTCACCGACAATAACAACGTGGCGACAACCAGCAGAAAAAAAGACCCACGCAAGAAGAGGTCCGGAAAAGTCGCCAAGGTGGGAGCCAAGGACAAAACCCTGAGCGCAATGACAGGTGAAGCGGTCAACGGTTACTTCAAGAAACTCAACGGCCACAAACCGGGCGACCTCTATCAGCTCGTTCTCGGTGAAGTCGAGAAGCCTCTGCTCAGAGCCGTGCTCGACTACACGAATGGAAATCAGAGCGAGGCTGCCGAGATCCTCGGGATCAATCGTGGCACGCTGCGCAAGAAGCTAAGAATCTACAACCTGACGCCTTGATGAGCGGGGACCCTGCACCGCGTCGAGCTCTGATTAGCGTTTCCGACAAAGAAGGGCTCGTGCCATTTGCACAGGAGCTCGCGTCGCTCTCCTTCGAACTGATATCCACTGGCGGTACCGCACGAACTCTTTCAGACGCAGGGTTGAAAGTGACGAACGTCTCCGACGTCACGGGCTTCCCCGAGATCATGGGTGGTCGCGTCAAGACGCTGCACCCGAAGATCCACGGCGGGTTGCTGGCGCGAGCGGGGACGGACGAAGCCGTTGCCGACGAGCACGGCATCGGCCTCATCGATCTCGTGGTCGTCAACCTCTATCCCTTTGCCCGAGTCATCGCCTCGCCCGAGTCGAGCTACGCCGACGCCGTTGAGAACATTGATATCGGCGGGCCGGCCATGATTCGCGCCGCAGCCAAGAATCATGACCGCGTCAGCGTGGTCGTCGACAACGCCGATTTCGCGACGATCCTCGAGGCTCTGCGGGAAGGGGCCCCCTCGCTCGAGGTGCGCAAGCGCCTCGCGGCCAAGGCTTTCGCGCACACGGCGGCCTACGACGCGATGATCACGCGCTACCTGGGCGACCATTCAGGGGCTGACGAACGATTCCCGCAGCACCTGATCACGAGCTTCGAGCGGGCCGCTACGTTGCGCTACGGGGAAAACCCGCACCAGAGCGCGGCCGCCTATCTCGGCGACGCACCGAGCGGCGCTTCGATCATTCGCAGCCGCCAGCTGCAGGGTAAGGAACTCTCGTTCAACAATCTGGCCGACGCGGATACGGCGCTCGGCTGTGCACTTTCGTTGCCGACGACGACCTGCGTCATCGTCAAGCATGCGAATCCCTGCGGCGTGGGCCAGGCGGAGTCGCCCGCCGCCGCGTATGCAAAAGCCTATGCCTCCGATCCAACCTCGGCCTTCGGCGGCGTCATTGCCCTGAACCGCGAGCTCGACGAGGCGACGGCGGCGGCGATTCTCGACAACCAGTTCGTCGAGGTCATCGTGGCCCCGAGCGTCACGCCTGAGGCGCAGGACCGCCTCGCCGCCAAACCCGACGTTCGGGTTCTGGCCTGCGGAGCGCCGGCCCCATTCCCGCCGGGGCTGTCGCTGACGACCATCGAGGGCGGCGTCCTGGTCCAGGATACCGACCGGGCCGATGATCTCGGCTCCGAGCTCAATGTGGTTACCACCACGAAGCCGTCCGAGCAGCAACTCGCCGACCTAAGATTCGCGTGGCTGGTCGTCCAGTTCGTCAAGTCGAACGCGATCGTGTTTGCGGCGCGCGGCCAGACCCTCGGGATCGGGGCCGGCCAGATGAGCCGCATCATGAGCACGCGGATCGCCGCATGGCAGGCCGCAGAGTTCGGGCTTGCGCTCGACGATGCCGTGATGGCATCCGATGCGTTCTTTCCGTTCCGCGACAACGTCGATCTCGCCGCGGAGCACGGCATCCGAGCCATCATCCAGCCTGGCGGCTCGCGCCGCGATGCCGAGGTGATCGAGGCTGCCGACGAACACGGCATTGCGATGGTCTTCGCCGGTCGAAGACACTTTCGGCACTAGGAACCGAAG
Source organism: Gammaproteobacteria bacterium (assembly GCA_036526155.1). Lineage (GTDB taxonomy): Bacteria > Pseudomonadota > Gammaproteobacteria > Steroidobacterales > Rariloculaceae > DATCZB01. Next base: position 9,341 of record DATCZB010000073.1, on the reverse strand, counting down.
CTATGAAGGTACTCGTGATCGGCGGCGGCGGCCGCGAGCATGCGCTGGCATGGAAGTGCGCGCAATCTCCGCTGGCTGACGAGGTTCTGATCGCGCCCGGTAATGCCGGCACGGCCCGGGAGCCGGGCGTTCGGAACGTGCCGGTCGCGGCCACGGACATCGATGCGCTGGTCGAGCTGGCAAAAGGCGAGGACGTCGGGCTGACCATCGTCGGCCCCGAGCAGCCACTCGTCGACGGTCTCGTCGATCGATTCGAGGCCGAGGGCCTGGTGTGTTTCGGCCCGCGCGCCGACGCCGCAAGGCTCGAGGGGTCGAAATCCTTCACCAAGGCCTTCCTCGAGCGGCACGGTATCGCGACAGCGGGCTACGCCAGATTCACCGAATCCGGCAGTGCGCTCGAATACCTGAACCAACAGCCCCTGCCAATCGTGATCAAGGCCGACGGTCTCGCCGCAGGCAAAGGCGTCATCATCGCGACCACGATCGATGAGGCATGCGACACCGTGCAGCAGATGCTCGACGAGTCGTCGTTCGGCGCGGCCGGCGCGGAAATCGTGATCGAGGAATTCCTGTCCGGCGAAGAGGCAAGCTTTATCGCTCTCGTGGACGGCGCCGACATCCTGCCGCTGGCCAGCTCGCAGGACCACAAGGCGCGTGACGACGGAGACCGGGGACCCAACACGGGCGGCATGGGCGCCTACTCACCCGCGCCGGTCGTGACGCCCGAGATGCACGAGCGCATCATGCAGGACGTCATGCTGCCGACGGTAAGAGGCCTGGCGGCCGACGGTGTGCATTACCGCGGTTTTCTTTATGCGGGCCTGATGATCGACGGTGACGGCAACCCCAAGGTTCTCGAGTTCAACTGTCGGTTCGGAGACCCCGAGACGCAACCGATCCTGTTCCGCATGAAGTCCGATCTGGTCGGGCTCTGCCTCGCGGCGTGTGGCGGGAATCTCGGCCAGCAGACAACGGAATGGGACCCGCGAACCGCCGTGGGTGTCGTCATGGCGAGCGGCGGCTATCCGGGCAGCTATGAAAAAGGTCTCGCGATCGAGGGGCTTGCAAGCGTCGACCAGGATTCGCTCAAGGTGTTTCACGCCGGGACGAGACTCGACGACGCACGAGTATTGACCGACGGCGGTCGCGTGCTATGCGTGACCGCGCTCGGCGACGACGTGCGCGCGGCCCGTGACCTGGCTTACAGCGGCGTCGAGAAAATCAGCTGGCCGGGGGCTTTCTACCGCACCGACATCGCCTACCGGGCGCTGAACCGCCAGACCTGAATCTGCCCTGCCCAGGGCCGAAAGCTTTCGGGTGGCCAGCGGCCAGACTAGCGTTTCATCGCCTCGAAGAACTCGGCGTTGGTCTTGGTGTCCTGCAGCTTGTTGAGCAGAAACTCGATCGCTGCGAGCTCGTCCATCGGATGCAGCACCTTGCGCAGGACCCACATCTTTTGCAGCTCGTCGGGATTCGTTAGCAGCTCTTCCTTGCGCGTGCCCGAGCGATTGATGTTGATGGCCGGGAATACGCGCTTCTCGGCGATCCGGCGATCCAGATGGATCTCCATGTTGCCGGTGCCCTTGAATTCCTCGTAGATGACGTCGTCCATCTTCGAGCCGGTATCGACCAGCGCCGTCGCAATAATCGTCAGGCTGCCGCCCTCCTCGATGTTGCGCGCCGCGCCGAAGAACCGCTTGGGCCGCTGCAGGGCGTTAGCATCGACGCCACCCGTCAGGACCTTGTCCGAGGACGGCACGACGGTGTTGTAGGCGCGCGCCAGACGCGTGATCGAATCGAGCAGAATCACGACGTCCTGCTTGTGCTCGGTCAGGCGCTTCGCCTTCTCGATCACCATCTCGGCCACCTGCACGTGACGCGTGGCCGGCTCGTCGAATGTGCTCGAGACGACCTCGCCGCGCACCGTGCGCTCCATCTCCGTCACTTCCTCCGGGCGCTCGTCGATCAGCAGGACCATCAACGTGCAGTCCGGATTATTTGCTGCAATGGCCGCTGCAATATTCTGCAGCAGCATCGTCTTGCCGGCCTTTGGCGGTGAGACGATCAGGCCGCGCTGACCCTTGCCGATCGGCGCGCACATATCGATGATCCTGGCAGTGAGGTCCTCGGTACTGCCGTTGCCCCGCTCGAGCTTGAGACGCTGGTTCGGGAACAGCGGCGTCAGGTTCTCGAACAGGACCTTGCTCTTGGCGTTCTCTGGCGCATCGTGGTTGATCTGGCCGACCTTGAGCAGCGCGAAATACCGTTCGCTGTCCTTGGGCGGACGAATCATTCCCGAGACGGTGTCGCCCGTTCTGAGGTTGAAGCGCCGGATCTGGCTTGGCGAGACATAGATGTCGTCGGGCCCTGCCAGGTAGGAGCTGTCCGACGATCGCAGGAAGCCGAAGCCATCCTGCAGGATCTCGAGTATGCCCTCGCCGTAGATGTTCTCGCCGTTGCGGGCGTGCGCCTTGAGGATCGAAAAGATGATGTCCTGCTTGCGGGACCGGGCGAGATTCTCGAGGCCCATGGACTCAGCAAGCTCGACGAGCTCCGATGCGGGTCGCGTCTTGAGCTCGGCGAGATTCATCGCCCCCGCCGACTGCTCGAGCTCTTCGGCAGGAATTACGCCGAGATCCGAGTCGTCATCGGGAAACTCTTCGCGATTGACCTTCTTGCGTCGCGAACTCTTTTTAACATTACCGTCTCGCGGCCCCCGAGAGCCACCTTTGACTCTGGCACGTGCTGAATTTCCCAAGTATCCCCTCACAAATAGATATCCGTACGACTCAGTGGCTAACCGCTTCCCAGATGCTGATCGAGAAACGACTTAAGTTGGGCTTTGTTAACGGCGCCGACCTGCTGGGCCGCCACCGATCCTCCGCTGAACAGCAGCAATGTCGGGATGCTGCGAATGTTGAACTTCTGCGGCGTTTGCGGATTCTCGTCTATATTGAGCTTGGCCACCGTGAGCTGATCGTCAAACTCGGCCGCGATCTCCTCCAGCACGGGAGCGATCATCTTGCACGGACCGCACCACTCGGCCCAGAAATCCAGCAGTACAGGCTTCTCTGACTGGATCACATCGGCTTCGAATCCGTCGTCGGTCGTCTGCAAGATCAAATCACTCACGTCCTCATGTCCTCCAGTTTTGGTTTCATCCCCGCCACTGAGCCTACGTCTCGATACACCCTGGAGAGCTGCTCGCGGACGATTCAACAGTGACGGGACCCCAAGGGTCAGGCACAATGTTGTCGCTTTCGTCGCGGCTAGCGGGATAGATTCAGATAGCTGGGAAAGCGAGAGTTCTCGCCTGAGCACGTATTTTGGACCCCAGCGGAGCGAATTTGCAAGTTTCACCACCCCCAGTAACCCCAGGCGACCCACCGGATGAGCCTTCTGCCAAGCTCGGATTCGACGAGTTCGATCTGGCCGATGACCTCCGCGGCGGAATTCGCGATGCGGGCTTTACGCTCTGTACGCCGATCCAGGCCGAGTCCCTGCCGATCGCGCTGAGCGGGCGCGATGTGGCCGGTCAGGCGCAGACGGGCACGGGTAAGACCGCTGCTTATCTCATTGCGCTCTATCAGCACCTCATCTCGCAAGAGCCCCTGAAAACCGACAAACCCGGCCCGCGGGCGCTGGTTCTTGCGCCAACACGGGAACTCGCGGTCCAGATCCACAAGGACGCAGAGTCACTCGGCAAGCATCTCGGTTTTCGCCTCGGCCTCGCATTCGGCGGCACAGATTATGACAAACAGCGCGACGAGCTCGCGGCCGGAGTCGACGTGCTCATCGGAACCCCGGGCCGCACGATCGATTTCTTCAAACAGGGTGTGTTCGGCCTCAAGAGCGTCCAGGTTCTGGTTCTCGATGAAGCTGACCGAATGTTCGACCTCGGTTTCATTCGCGACATCAGATATGTCCTGAGACGGCTGCCGAGTCACGAGCGCAGGCTGAATCTGCTGTTTTCGGCGACCTTGTCGCATCGCGTGCTCGAGCTTGCCTACGAGCACATGAACGACCCGGAGCTCGTCCGCGTCGAGCCCGACAAGCGGACTGCCGACAAGGTTCGCCAGTGCGTCTACTTCCCGGCCAACGACGAGAAGATTCCGCTTCTGATCATGTTGCTGCGGCAGATGAATGCCAATCGCACGATGGTATTCGTCAATACCAAGCGTGAAGCCGAGCGCCTCTGCGACCAGCTGACGGTCAACGGCATCGAGGCGGCGGCAATCTCGGGCGATGTGCCGCAGCGCAAGCGGCTGCAAATGCTGGGCCGATTCCTCGACGGCAGCCTGCCGGTACTGATCGGCACCGACGTGGCTTCGCGCGGCCTGCACGTTCCCGACGTCAGCCACGTCTTCAACTATGACCTGCCGCAGGATCCGGAGGATTACGTGCACCGTATCGGGCGCACGGCCAGAGCCGGCGCGGCGGGTGACGCAATCAGTTTCGGCTGCGAGAACTATGCAATTTCCTTACCGGATATCGAAGCCTATCTCGGCCACAGAATCCCGGTCAGCGAAGTCGACCGCCAGGCTCTCGACGAGGTCCGGAGCACGCTCGAGGTGGCAAAGCCGAGGCCGCGAAAACCGCGCCGGGATGGCGGCGGCTCGCGCGACCGCAAGCCTCATCGCAGCAAGGCTCGGGCCAAAGGTCCGGAGAACGGGCGCGGCGAGTCCGAGAGCGGGCAATCGAAACCGGCCGGATCCGGCAAGAAACCCCGGCGACGCCGGCGACCAGGACGCAGCAAAGACAGCTAACGGCGCAACATCATCTCATTCGATCAGGATGGCGACTCATTCGATCAGGCTGGCGACGCCGTCCACGGCCGTGAATTCCTCGACTGCGCGTGGCTCCCGGGTCGTATCCGGCTGCCGGATCGCGATCGCATGACGGATGCCAAAGCTCGTGGCCGTTCTGAGAATGGCGATGCTGTCCTCGACGAGCAGAGATCGCTCGGGCTCGATGCGTTGCTCATCGCTGAGCCGCTGCCAGAACGCATGCCGTTCCTTCTCGATCGCATAATCGTGCGACGAGACCACGACGTCCATGAGGTCGCCGACACCGGTCCGGTCGCATTTGATGCTCAGGGTCACCTGGTGGGCATTGGTAACCATTACCAGACGCTTCCCTAACCGCCGGGCGAACGCGATGAAATCGGTGGCGCCGGGCAGAAAGCGAATCCGATGACTGTGCTCGCGCTTGAGGCTCTCGATGTCGAGCCCGAACTCGGCCGACCAATGCTCGATGCAATACCACGGCAAGGTGCCCGCGACGGCACCGGTGCGCTCGAGGATCTCCTCCCGTGCGGCATCCGGCTCGAGGCCCCGCGACTTCGCGTACTCGCGCGGGACGAGCTCGAGCCAGAAGAAATTGTCGAACGCCAGATCGAGCAGCGTGCCGTCCATATCGAGCAACAACGTGTCGATCTCGGACCAGGGAACCTGTACCTTTGCGGCTGCACTCATCGGACCGGAGTTTACAGGAGACAAGCACGATGGCTGACCGTCTGGAACTGCTCGAGGCGGTGCGCGAGATCGCGGAGTCTGCCGGCGACGCCATAATGGAAATCTACGAGCAGGACTTCGCCGTCGAGCTCAAGGACGACCGCTCGCCGCTCACCGAGGCCGATCGCGCCGCGCATCAGATCATCGTCGCGGGCCTTGGTCGGCTTGCGCTCGAGCTGCCGGTCCTGTCCGAGGAATCGGCCAACGAGGTCCTGGAGCAACGCCGGGAGTGGGACCAATTCTGGCTCGTGGACCCACTCGACGGCACCAAGGAGTTCATCAAGCGCAATGGCGAATTCACGGTCAATATTGCGCTGATCGAAAATCACGCGCCCGTGCTCGGGGTCGTGGGCGCACCGGCGCTCGGAGCGACTTACTCGGGAATCGTCGGCACCGGCGCATGGAAACGGGTTGGCGGCTCAGCGGTACCCATTCAGGTCCGGCAGCCGGCCGCCGAGCCCCTGCGTGTGGTGGGCAGCCGCAGCCATGCGAGCCCCGAGCTGGCGGCGTTTCTCGAGAAGATCGGCCCACACGAGATCAAGCCGATGGGCAGCTCGCTGAAGATCTGCCTCGTCGCCGAAGGGCAGGCAGACCTCTACCCACGGCTGGGCCCGACCTCTGAATGGGACACGGCGGCGGCGCAGGCTGTTCTCATCAGCGCCGGAGGGAGTATGATGGATCTCACCGGCGAGCCGCTCACGTATAACGCCAGGGAAAGCATTCTCAATCCGCACTTTCTGGCGCTGGGGGACGACATACGCGACCGCCTGCCCGGCATTCGAACCAACTAGTGGACGACAAGATAGAAACCGAAATTTTCAGAAGCGTTGAAAAGCTTCGCAACCTCAGGGTTGAGCATCGAGATCTGGATCGCGTCATTTCCGAGCTGGCCGTGGACCCCACGGTCGATCAAATCATGTTGAAGCGCCTGAAGAAGCGGAAGCTGGCACTGAAGGACATGATCACGCAGCTCGAAAGTGACCGGATTCCGGATCTGAACGCCTGATCGAAGCCGAACGGTATGCGTCAGGGCGCTACGGGCGCCAGTGGGTTTGTTTTACCATCGCTAAATGGATCTGATCGCGGATATCGGTGCGACGAACTCTCGTTGCGCGCTGCTCGACGAACACGGAGCGATCGCGCGCTCGAACCGCTTTCTCAATCACGACTTCGAAAGCCTCGCTGACTTGCTCGGGACATTCGCCGACGGCGCGAAACTGACCCGAGCGGCTCTCGCCATCGCCGCTCCGATCACAGGCGAAGAAGTCGCCATGACCAATGTCGACTGGCGCTTCAGACAGGCAGACCTGAAGCATGCGCTCGAGCTCGAGACCTTGCGCGTGCTCAATGACTTCGAGGCCGTCGCTCGGTCTCTTCCGCTGCTCGACGACGGCGACTGTCACGGGATCGGCGGCGGGGATCCGGCGCAGGGCACGCGTGCCGTCCTCGGTCCCGGCTCCGGTCTGGGGGTGGCGGCCATCGTCCCCCACGGCGAAGGCTGGACGACGGTGAGTGGCGAAGGCGGACACGTGACGCTTCCCGCCCAGAACGATGTCGAAGCGCTTGTCATTGCCGAGCACGCAGATGCCGACGGGCATTGCTCGGCCGAGCGATTGCTGTCCGGGCCCGGCCTCGTGCGGATTCATGCGAGCCTCGCCCGAGATGCAGGCATGGAAGCTGAGAGCCTGACGCCGGCCGACGTGTCGGAGCGGATGCTGGGGCGTGACGCTACGGCCTGTCGCGCCTACAGCGTGTTTTTCGCGCTGCTGGGCACGGTCGCCGGCAATCTGGCCCTGACCGTCGGAGCCCGAGGGGGCGTCTATATCGCGGGTGGAATCGTGCCGCGCGTCATCGATGCGCTCGAGCAGTCGGATTTTCGCGAGCGATTCGTGGCGAAAGGACGGTATCGCAGCTATCTGGAATCAATCCGGACCGCCGTCATTACGCTTGATGAGCCGGCTTTCCCCGGACTCAGGGCCTCACTCGGCTACAACTGAGATCCCTGTCCAACCTCCCGGGACGATCAGTCAGAGCCCCTGGGCCGCATCGATCTCGCGGCGCCTGGCGGCGTCGCTCTCGCGCAGCGTGTCCTCGACTCCGGCAGCCCGGTCCATCGTGCCCGTCAGCGGATCGAAGACGGTCGCATCCTGACCTGCGGTTGACTCGCCACCCGGGCCGGAGCAGGCAACCAGAAAAACCGAAAGAATCGTCAACAAAGCTTTCATCTCCGCCTCCGGAACCCTACGATGGTGCCGCGGCCGACACTATCGCAGCTTGAGTGCCGCGCGAGAAGTCGACCAATTAACAAAAACCTGCATGCGCAGCAGGTACCAGAGGGGACATCCATGACGCCGACGACTCCATCCGAGAACCAGATGGCCGATCCGATCAAGCTGATCTGCTGGGCCGGCATAGCTGCCTACGTTGTCTGGAAGATCGCCGGCTTGCTTCAGGGCGCAACGCTCATCGAGCTGTTCGACTTCGGCGACCCGTCACTGGCCGGCCTCGCGGTCGGCGCGTGCTGCGTCGGCGTGATACTCAGATCCCCGAGGATGCGTCGCTCGGCGACACTGATCGAAGCCAACGAGGCAAAAACGGTCGCAATCTCGTTCCTGTTCGTCTTCATCGTCATGGCCTCCTACTATTTCCTGCGGCCCGTGCGCGACTCGCTCGCCAGCGACTGGACCGACCCGGAAATCTCGCAACTCTGGACGATTCAGTTCTTTTTCAGCGCCGCCCTCGTTGCCTTCTATGGATTCGCCTGCTCGCGCATCCGGTTCCGCTGGCTCGTGCCGGCCGTGTACAGCTTTTATGCGGTCACTTTCATCCTGTTCTATTTCGGCTCCTCGTTCGTTTCTGACCGCGTCCTGCTGGACAAGAGCTTCTACGTCTGGGTCAGCCTGTTCAGTCTGTTTCACCTGTCGGTGTTCTGGAGCTTCATGGCAGACACCTTTACGCAGGAGCAATCGAAGCGGCTGTTCGCGTTTATCGCAGCAGGCGCGAGCGCCGGCGCGGCGGCCGGGCCGCTGGTCGTCGCCGTTATCGCGAGCGACGTCGGCAACGACAATCTGATGCTCATGGCCGCTGTGCTGTTGCTGGCCGCTATCCCCCTGATTTTCTATCTGCAGCGGCTCAAGGTTTCCGATCTGCACAACGAGGATGTCTCGGCCGACATGGGCAGCGCGACCATGGGGGGCAAATGGTGGGCCGGCTTTCGCGACTTCGTCACCAGCCCCTATCTGCTGGCGATCGGCCTGTTCATACTGCTCTATACCGCCATCAGCGCATTCATCTATTTCGAGCAAACGGAGTTGCTCAGGATCTATGAGGAGCGCGAGCAACGCACGACGATCCTCGCGGTTCGCGACTCCGTCGTGAACATTCTGACGTTCGGCCTCGGGCTGTTCGTCACCGGGAGACTCGTCACGCGACTCGGCATGCCCATTACGCTGGCTCTGCTGCCCCTGCTCGCCGCCGTCGGCTTCGTGATTCTGGCGATGGCCCCGATACTGATCGTTCTGCTCGCAGTCGATATTGGTCGGCGCGCCGGTAATTACGGCGTCACCCGGCCAGCGCGCGAGATGCTCTTCACGAGCGTCGACCGCGAGACCCGATTCAAGACCAAGCCCGTCGTTGACGTCGTCGTCTATCGTGGCGGCGATGCCTGGTGGGGCGCTGTGTTTGCTTTCTTCAGCACGTCGGTCGGCCTCGGCTTCGTCGCCATGTCCCTGATCGGCGCCTGCCTGGCGGCAATCTGGTCGGGATCGGGTCTCTATCTCGGCAAGGTATTCAACGGGCGCACTGAGCGCGAAGAGAAGCAGGGCGCGT
>DATCZB010000072.1:0-11004 GCA_036526155.1 Gammaproteobacteria bacterium | reverse complement strand
CAGCCGGGCCGCGGCCGCCGCCCGATCGGGACCGGCTGCGACGGGACAACCCGTGCGCCGAGCCAGCAGAACAGCCTCGTCGCCGACGCTAGCGGCATCGGTCTCGGCGTCGACGAGCCGGGGCCAGTCCGACGCTGCCCCGGCATACCCGCGGCAAACGATGCCCGCCGACAAGCCGCGCTCGAGCAGGCGCCGCGCGAGCCAGATCGTCAGCGGCGTCTTGCCCGTGCCGCCCGCGGTCAGATTGCCGACGACGACAACCGGAACGCCGACGTCGACCGATCGGGCCAGACCACTCCGGTAACAGCGGCGGCGCACGGCCACGAGCGCCCGATAGAGCCAGGAAACGGGCAGTAGTATCCAGGCAAGCCGGCTGCCGCCGTACCAGACAGCATTCAGGCGACTTGCCGCGGCGTCTCGCGAAAGACTCATCTACCCGGCGAATTGCAGCCGGTAGAGGCTCGCGTAATGGCCCTGAGCCTCGAGCAGCTCCGGATGTGTGCCGGCCTCGACGATTCGCCCGTCATGCATGACGATAATCTGGTCGGCCTGCTCCACGGTCGACAGGCGATGCGCAATGATCAGCGTCGTTCGGCCGCGCATCAGGCTCGAGAGCGCCGACTGCACCTTGCGTTCGGACTCCGAGTCCAGCGACGAGGTCGCCTCGTCGAGAACCAGCACGGGCGCATCACGAAGCAATGCCCTGGCGATTGCGATGCGCTGCCGCTGCCCGCCGGAGAACAGGGCCCCGGCTTCCCCGACCCGGGAATCAAGCCCATTCGCGAGCTCCTGCGCAAAGTCATTGACGAAGGCGAGTTCAGCCGCGCGCTCGATAGCGGCGCGCGAGGAGTCGGCGAGCGCGCCATACGCGATGTTCTCGGCGATCGTCCCGTCGAACAGGACGACATCCTGACTCACGAAGCTGAACTGGCTGCGCAGCGCCTGCAAGGGGTAATCGCGGATATTGCGGCCGTCGAGACGGATCTCGCCCGACGTGACGTCATAAAACCGCGGCAACAGGCTGACCAGCGTCGACTTGCCGCTGCCGGAGCGGCCAACGATTGCCAGGGTGCGCCCGGGCTCGATACGGAAGCTCACGTCATCGAGGACCACGCCCTGCCCGTCGCCGTAACGGAACGACACATGATCGAACTCCAGCGCGCCACTGACTCTCTCGACCGACTCAGGGAAATCCGCGGGCTCGGCCGGCTCGTCGAGAATCGCGAACACGCTGTCACCTGCGGCGATGCCTCGCTGCAAGATCGCGTTGGTGCTGACCAGACGCTTGAGCGATGTCAGCAACACGGCGACCGCGGTAATGAATGCAATGAACTCGGGCGACTCGATACTCTGGCTCAGCCAGCCGGAGAAGATCAGAAAGACGATGGCCGCGATCCCGAACACGACGACCAGCTGGGTAATCGCGTCACCGAAGGCGCGAGCCGCAACGAGTCGCAGATTCAGCCTGAAATTGCGGCGGTTGATGTCTTCGAAACGGCCGGTCTCGTACTCCTGGCCCGAGAACGCCTTGACGATTTGCTGCCCCTGCAGCGCCTGACCCGCGACTCGCGTCACGTCGCCCATGGAATTCTGAATCCGCAGGCTGTAGCGTCGGAAAGCCCGGCCCATGGCGCCGATCAGGCCGGCGACGACCGGTCCGACGACGCCGAGGATCAACGTCAGCTCGAAGCTATAGAAAATCATGACGGCGATCATCACAGCGACGAGCATGCAGTCCCGCACGATGATGACGACGGCCGACGAGACGGCCTCGGCCACCTGCTCGGTGTTGAAAGTCAGCTTCGAGATGAGGTCACCGGTCGCGTGCCGGTCGAAGAAACTTGCCGGCAGATAAAGGTAACGCCGAAACAACTCGGTTCTGAGATCACGGACGGCCGACCGCCCGACCCAGCTCAGGCCATAAATCGTCAAAAAATCCATCGTGCCACGCAGGACGAAGACGACGACCAGCAGCGCCGGAATGCGCAACGCGTCGAGCAAACTTTCGCTTCGGTCCGTGGTACCGAGCAACTCCTGCTGGAACTGCTCGAACACATCTTCCATGAAGAACGGCACGAGACCCGTGACCAGCGCATAGACGATCATCGCGAGCGCCGCCGGAATGATCACGAGCCGATACGGTTGGACATAGCGCATCAGGCGCCTGAGGACGGCACGCGTATTGGCCTCTTGCCCGGACGTCATCTGCGGAAACCGGTCATCACTTGATCGAGGAACTCACCGTGCCCGCCAGCCTGTGGCCGCTAGGGCGAATCGGGCGTCGTCACCGTGGCAATGTTGACCGAGGTGAAGCCGAGCTCTCCGGCGACACTCATTGCGGTGATGGTTGCCTGGTGCGTCGACTCCGCATCGGCCCGGATCACCACGTCGACATCACGATTCTCGCCCATGACGCGCTCGATCGCGGCACGCAAGCGCCGTCGGTCGCTGTTGACGAGCTGCCGCCCGTTGAGAAGATAGGTGCCCGTCTGGGTGATGCCAATCTCCAGAACCTCAACCTCGGTCACCTCCACCGGGTCGGCGCTTGCCTCCGGCAGACGAATGTTGATCTCGGCCTCACGAACGAAACTCGTCGAGACCATGAAGAACACGAGCAACAGCAGCACGACGTCGATCAGCGACGTCAGATTGATTTCAGGCTCGTCTTTTGGCCGCTTCAGCAAGTTCATTGCTCAAAGCCTCGGCCTCGGACGCGTTCTGGTAAGCAACGACCGTCTCGAGAAACTTGATTGTCTCTTTCTCCATCTGCACGACGAGGGCGTCGACGCGGGCCCGCAGATAGCGGTAACCGATCAGAGCCGGAATGGCGACGCAAAGGCCGGCGGCCGTCGTGATCAGCGCTTCGGAAATGCCGCCGGCGAGCACGCCCGGATTGCCGACGCCGCTTGCCGTGATGGCCGCGAAGACCTTGATCATACCGATGACCGTGCCGAGCAGTCCCATTAGCGGCGAGATCGCGGCAATCGTTCCGAGCGCGTTGAGGTAGCGCTCGAGCTCGTGCACCGTGTGCCGGCCGACGTCCTCGATGCTTTCCTTGATCAGCTCGCGCGGAGCGCGGCGATTTGCGAGCCCCGTCGCGAGCATCTGCCCGAGCGGTGAGCTCTCATGCAAGCTCTGCAGGTGCTCGGGATCGAGCTGGTCGTTGTGGACCCACTCCTTGACCTGCACGGCCAGGTTGACCGGCAGGACGCGCTTCGGTTGCAGACTCCAGAGCCGCTCGAGAATGATCGCGGCCGCGATGATCGAGCAAACAACAATGGGCAGCATCAACCAGCCGCCAGCTTGCACGATCTCGAGCATTAGCTACCTGAAAACCACCGATAACGCGCGAACTATAGCGCGGACGCGTCGAAGTCACCAGAAAGCGGTGGCGGCGGCGACTGCCAGTATCGGCGTCGGGAATGACGCAGCGCATCGACCTCAATTTCGCCGCTACCCAAGGTGATCCGGATCGCGCCGAGATCTGCCGTCGTCAGGACCGGCGCGCCAACGCGGGTCCAGCGCTCGGTCACCTCGGGCCGCGGGAAACCCCAGCGGTTATTGTGCGCTGCCGACACGATGGCCAGACTCGGTGCGACGGCGCGGACGAATGCGGGCGTCGACGAGGTCGAGCTGCCATGATGCGGGACGACCACGACGTCGGCGGCGAGCGAGGCCGTGCCGGCAAGCCGCGCCTCCGCCAGCGTTTCGATGTCGCCGGTCAGGAGCAGCGAACCGGCGCGCGCTTCGACCCGAACGACGCAGGAGCCGTCATTGCCGGAGAAGAACGAACGCGTCGGCGGATGCAACACACTGAACCGCACACCGTCGTGGTGCCAGGACAGGCCCGCCGCGCATGGCTCGGAGCCGAGACCGAGATCGACATCGGCGGGCGCCATCACGCGCACATTCGGATACCGCGAGACGATCGACCCGGCGCCGCCCGCATGATCGCTGTCGCCATGACTCAGGATCAACAGATCCGGTGGCCGATTCCCGAGGGCGCCGAGCGCGGGCACGACGATTTCATCACCGGCATCGAACCCTGACCTGAGTAACGGACCGGCGTCATACAGCACTCTGTGGGTTGCCGTGTCGATGACCATCGCAAGCCCATGTCCGACATCGAGCACGGTGACCTGCGTCTCGCCGTAACCGAGCGTCGGGCCCCGCCCGAGAAACAGAGGCAACAGGGCCAGCACACCGAGGCGTCGGCCCGGCAACCGGTGGCGCGGCACGGCCAGGGCAACGGCTGCGAGACCGAGCCAGAAAGCGGGTAACCCGGGCCGCGGCAACTCGATCGCAGCCAGCGGGCTGCCGCCGATTTGCGTGAGGGCCCGCCAGACGAATTCGACGACCGCGCCGGCGAGCCAGACGACGCCGAGCGGGTCGCCGCCGAAGGCGGCCGAGAGCGCCGCAACGAGACTGAGTGGCACGACGACCAGACCGAACACCGGGATCGCAACCAGATTGACGCCAAAAGATGCGAGGGAAAACTGACCGAAAAACCAGATGACGAGCGGCATCAGTCCCAGCGTCAACGCATACTGCAGCCGACAGAACTCCATCGGCCCCGCAAGTCCCGGTGCTGACAATGTAAGTCCGTCTGCCCGTTCGACGCCGGCAGCGGGCAGTGGCCTTCGCAGCTCCATGGAGGCGGCCAGCAGCAGGGCAACCGCACCGAAAGACAGCCAGAACGACGCGGTCAGGCTGGCCAGCGGATCGGCAGCGATGATGACGACGAGCGCGAGACACAGACTGCTTGCCACCGGGGCTCTGCGGCGCAGCATGACGAGGAGTTGCACGACAATGAGCATGATCAGCGCCCGACGCGTGGGCAAGGTGAAGCCTGCAAGTGCCGCATAGACACCGGCCGGCAGCAGACACAAACATGCCGCGAGCGAGTGCGCGCGAAGCGCAAGCCGGACATGCAACCGGAGCGCGCCGCGGAGCAGGAACCAGAAGGCCATGGCCGCGATCATGCCGATATGCAGACCCGACACGGCGACGAGATGGCTCGTGCCGGTCCGCTGCAGGACCTGCCAGTGCCGGTCCGCGAAACCGCTGCGCTCGCCGAGCGCCAGCGCGCGAATCAGCACGGCGGCGTCCGGCGTGGCCACGAGGCGCGTGATGTTGTCGGCGATCCGGGCCCTGACCGCGAGCCACCACTGCGCCCGGGACCACGGCAATCGCGGCTCGGCCCGTGCCCCGCGCACGTAGCCGGTGGCATCGTATCCCTCGATCAGCAACCAGCGCTCGTAGTCGAAACCACCGGGATTGACGAGACCCCGCGGCGCGCGGAGCCGCGCCTCGACCGCCAACGCCTGGCCCGCCAAGAGCACCGGCGCGGCGTCGTACCAGCTGAGTCTGACGCGTCGGGGCGCAGGATCGGCAGACGAATCGAGCACGCGCAGCGAGAAAACGGTGCGACCGGACTCGACCTGAGGCAGGTTGTCGATCCAGCCGACGAGCTCGACGTCCTGGCCATCGGCAGCCGTCGGCCAGCGCGCGCTCAGTGCGCTGGCGGCGGCCAGGCCAGTGACCGCGAACGCAACGAGCGCAGTTGCCGGTGCCGGCCAGCGGCGCAGTGCGATCAGCGCAATACCGAGCAGCGAGAGCAGGACCATGCGACCCGGCAACGCCGGCAGCTGGTGCAGCAACAGATTACCGGCCAGAGCGCCGAGCGCGATCTGCCAGATGCGAACCCTGCCCGGCGCGGCCGGGTGCTGACTCAGGCCACGACCTGAAGTGCGCCGTCGCGAAGCTCCAGGCACAGGTCGAGACGTCCCGCGAGATCCGGGTCGTGAGTCACGACGACGAGGCTCGTGCCCTCCTCGGCATTGAGCTCGAGCAGCAGGTCGAAGACGCGCTGACCCGTCGGACGGTCGAGGTTGCCGGTCGGCTCGTCGGCCAGCACGACCGAAGGCCGCGTCACGAGGGCGCGTGCGACCGCGGTGCGCTGACGCTCCCCGCCAGAGAGCTTGCCCGGACGGTGCAGCACCCGCTCGGCGAGCCCGACCCGGGCGAGCAACTCCGCTGCCTCCGCCATGGCCTCACGGGGTGCGTCGCCGCGAACGAGCAGCGGCATGGCGACGTTTTCCTGCGCCGTGAATTCCGGCAGCAGGTGATGGAACTGATAAACGAAGCCGAGCTCCCGGTTGCGCAAGCGCCCGCGCTCGGTTTCCCCGAGCTCGCTGATCGGCTCACCGGCCACGAGCACGCGGCCCGCCGTCGGCCGGTCGAGGCCGCCGAGAAGCTGCAGCAGCGTTGTCTTGCCGGAACCGGACGCCCCGATGATCGCGATGCGCTCGCCTGCGCCGACCGAAAAATTGACGCCCCGCAAAACCTCGAGCTCGCGGCCGGCTTCGTGAAAAGTCTTGGTCAGATTCTCGCTCTCGAGCACGGCGGCTCGACGCCCTGCATCGGCAGCTACCGGAGCGGCGCTATCACTCATGACGCAGCGCCTCGGCCGGCGGCTGCCGCGAAGCCCGAAACGCCGGATACAGCGTGGCCAGCACGGCGAGCCCGAAAGCGAGCAGACAGATTTCGGCAATTTCTCCGAGCCTGGCTTCGGTCGGGAGCTCGCCAATGAGATAGACGTCGGCGGCCAGCAGGTCGATACCGAACCAGCCCTCGACCCAGCCGACGATCGAGCCGAGGCTTGCGACGAGCATCAGCCCGAGCACGAGGCCTGCAACGACGCCGATGAACCCGATGGTCGATCCCTGGACGATGAAAATGTTCAGAATATTTCGTGGCGACGAGCCGATGCTGCGGAGTATGGCGATGTCGCCGGTCTTTTCGCGCACAACCATGAACAGAGTCGAGACGATATTGAATGCGGCGATGACCGTGACGAGCGACAGCATGATGAACAGCATCGGCTTGGTCAACTCGATCGAGCGGAAGACGTTGGCGTGGCGGAACGACCAGTCTTCATAGGCGTACCCGGCGCGAAACTCGTTGCGCATGGCGATTGCAAAATCCGCGACGATGCCCGCCGCCTCATAGCGGTCGTCGACGCGAAGACCGACACCGCTGGCGCGACCGCCGGTGCGATAAAGCCGGGTTGCCATGTCGAACGAGACGAGCGCGAGCCCGCGATCGAACTCCTGCATGCCGACGTCGAAGATGCCGGCGACGTCGAACGCCTTGAGCCGCGGCATCATGCCCGCAGGCGTCACCTGCGCCTGCGGCAGCAGCACGACGACCTGACTGCCGACGCCGACATCGAGGGCCTCGGCGAGGCTCGAGCCGATGACGATGGCGTCGTTGCCGTTCAGCGCGGCGTACTCGCCGCTGACGATGCGCTCGTGAATACTCGAGACGCCGGGCTCGAGCGCGGGATCGATGCCGCGCAGCGTAACGCCGATCAGGTCATTTTCCGCGACGAGCATGGCCTGCCCTTCGACGAACGGCGCGGCAGCCTCGACATCGTCGCGACCCAACGCCGCGGCGCGCAGCTCGGGCCAGTTATCGACCGGCACCTCGACGCGACCATCATGACCGAAGAGCCTGGCATCGGCAGATACGCTGAGAATGCGCCGCTCGAGCTCGCTCTCGAAACCGTTGATAACCGCCATGACGATAATTAATACCGCAACGGCCAACGCGATTCCGAGCATGGAAACTGCCGAGATGAACGAGATAAACGCCGTGCGCGCCCGCGCGCGCAGATAGCGGAAGGCGATCGATACCGTGTAGGGCTGCCGCATCATTCGTAACGCAGGGCCTCGGCGGGCTCGACCGCGGCCGCGCGCCGCGAAGGATAAAGCGTCGCCAGCAGCGATATGACGATCGCGAAGCCGGGAATCAGCAACACGTCGCTGAGCCGGATCTCCGACGGCACCTGAGTCACGTAGTAGACGTCGCCGGGCATGATCTGAAATCCGAGCGTCCGTTCTAGCCATGGCAGCAGCGTCTCGAGGTTGACCGCGAGCGCGAGCCCGACGACGACGCCCGCCAGCGTGCCACCGATTCCGATCAGCGCGCCCTGGAGCAGAAAAATCCGCGCGAGCTTGCCGGGCTCGAGGCCGAGCGTCCTGAGTATGGCGATGTCCTTTTCCTTCTCGTTGACGACCATGGTCAGTGACGCAACGATGTTGAACGCCGCGATGCCGGCGATAAACATGAGGACGATCGTCATCATCGCCTTTTCGATTGCCATGGCCTGAAACAGGCTGCGATTCTCTTCGGCCCAGTTCGACCACGCATACCCGTCGCCGACGGCTGCCTCGAGCGCCTGCTCGACGTCTGCGACCCGCATGGGATCTTCGATCCGAACCGCGAGCGCCTCGGGCTCTCCGGCAAGCCCGATCAGTCGGCCGGCGTCCGCCAGGTGCACCAGCGCGAGATTCGAATCATGCGCCTCGACCCGGCATCGAACACGCCGGCCACGGTGAAGCCGGAGCGGGAGGGTCGCGGTCGTCCGGCTTCGATCTCGGCGCGCCAGAGCGTAATGCGATCGCCCGGCTGAACCCTGAGACCCGCCGCCACGAAGCGGCCCAGGATGATCCGGTTCGAGCCTGCCTCGAGCGCGGCCAGCCGATCGGCGCCGACGATAGAGACGAGCTCGGGGTCATCGAGCTCGAACGCGGGATCGATGCCGCGCACGATCGCGGGCCTGAGATCGACGCCCGAAGAGAGCATCGCTTCGAGTCGCACGAACGGTTTGACCGACGCGATCTCGTCGACACCGGCGATGGCCTCGCGCGCACGCTGCAGGTCAGAGTCTTCGGCGTCGGCGCGCAAGGTGATGTGCTCGGACATGCTGAGCAGCCGCGTCCGGGATTCGGCCTCGAGTCCGTTCATGGCCGAGAGAATCACGATCAGCGCGGCCACACCGATACCGATGCCGAGAAAAGACGCCGCGCTCATGAAGGACACGAGACCCCGGCCGCGACCCGCCCGGAGATATCTGAGCCCGATGAAAAGTTCCAGTGGCCGCACCATGGGGTCGAATTAAACCACAGCCGGCAGCAGCGCCCTGTACCCGCCGAACTGTGATGGCCGGCACAGTTTGCACCTCGAAACCTTCGGCCCCGCTGCCGACGGCGCTATATTCGACGCTCTTCCCGGAGAAACCTATTATGCTGCGCACGCTCCTGCCAGGCCTTCTGCTCATCACCGCCTTCGCTACCACTCAGGCCGAGACGCTGTTGCTCGACGGTCTCGAGGTCGCGGAAGAGACGAAATCGGAACGCCCCGATCGCGGTGAAAGCAAGGAACGCGTCGAGGCCCGCTTCGGCGAGCCGAACGAGATGATTGCTGCCGTTGGCGAGCCGCCAATCAGCCGCTGGGAATACCCCGGCTTCACGGTCTACTTCGAGGAAGAGCGCGTCATTCACGCCGTCCAGCGCCGCTGAGCCGGAACCACCGCTCGCGACTCGACCGCTATGGGATAATAGAGCCTTTGCGCGCACGCATCGGCCTTAAATGCCCGCCTCGTCATCACTTCTATCGCTGCCGACACCGACGGCTGCGCAGCCGGTCATTGCCTGGCGCGGCCTGCATGGCGCTGCCGTATCGCTGGCGCTCGCCGAAGCGCTCAGCCGGGCACAAGGCACGGTCGTCATCGTCGCGCAGACTGCCGCCAGGGCAGAGCAGCTCCTGCGTGAGCTGGCGTTCTTTGCCAGCGATATCGAGATCGCCTCGTTTCCCGATTACGAGACGCTGCCGTATGAGGCGATCTCCCCGCCGAAAGACTTGCTGGCCGATCGTCTCAGCGTGCTCTACAAGCTCGCCGCCGGCGACAGCGTCAAGCTCGTCGTCAACGCCGAGGCGCTGCTAGGGCGGCTGCCACCAGCCGACTTCGTCCTGTCGCATTCGCTGGACCTGTCGGTCGGCGAGGAAATCGATCGCGACGCCCTGACCGCGAAGCTCGTCGAGCACGGTTACCTGCGCGTGTCGCAGGTCGCGGAGCCCGGCGAGATCGCCGTGCGTGGCGCGGTCATCGATATTTATCCTGCGGGCTCCAAGCGCGCGGTCCGCATCGACCTGTTCGACCGCGAAATCGAATCACTGAGGCTGTTCGACCCCGAGACCCAGGTTGCCGACACCGAGCATCAGCGGGTCAGCATCCTGCCGGCCCGCGAGTTCCCGTTCGACGAGGCCGCGATTCGGCATTTTCGCCAGCGCTTCCGCGAGGAGTTTCCCGTCGAGCCGGGCCGCTGCCCGGTCTACCGCGACATTTCCGACGCGCAGCTGCCGGCCGGAATCGAGTACTACCTGCCCCTGTTCTTGGACCGGACCGTCTCCTTGCTCGACTACCTGCCGGCCGATTCGCTGATCCTGATTTGCGACGGTGCGCTGGATGGCCTGATCGATGCCGAGGCGCTGATTCGGGATCGGTACGAGCAAATGCGCCATGACACCGAGCGGCCTGTGCTCGGGCCCGAGGCGGCGTTCCATTCACCGGATGGGATCCGGCGCGGGATCGATGACAGACCTTCGGTCCGCCTGACAGGGCAACCAGTCGAGGGCGTCAGCGAAGTCGCCGACGCCAGGTCGGCGCACCCGCTGGCCGGCGGTGTCGTCGACGACGCCAACCGCATTACGCGCTGGATCGAGGCCGGGGACGCCGAGCGCAGCCTCGTCGTCGCCTCCTCGGCCGGCCGGCGCGAAGTGCTTCTCGAGCTGTTGCGCAGCCGCGGCTACGAGGTCTCCGCCGCGTCGGGATGGCGCGACTTCATCGGTCGTGACGACGCGCTCATGGTAGCTGCGGGCGAGCTCGACGATGGTCTGAGCCTGCCCGCTGCCGGCATTCGGATCGTCACGGCCGAGCAACTCGGGCTCGAGCGTCCGCGCCAGCAGTCCAGGCGCCGATCACGCGCAAAGGACCCGGAGTCGATCATCCGCGAGCTGTCGGACCTCCAGATCGGCGCGCCCGTCGTCCACGAGCAGCACGGCGTCGGCCGATACCAGGGTCTGACGACGCTCGACGTCGACGGCGTCGAAACGGAGTTTCTGCTGCTCGAATATGCAGACGGCGACAAGCTCTACGTG
>DATCZB010000071.1:0-10457 GCA_036526155.1 Gammaproteobacteria bacterium | reverse complement strand
GCCGCCGAGGTCGACGGGGTCAGGCGCCTCGCCCCGGCCCGGCGGCCCCGAGCGCGGCGTCGCTCGCCAGGAGCCGGTCGTCTCGCCGTCGTGCCGGACAATGCCTTCGATTCCGGCGTCACCGAGCGAACCGGTCAGCTCGCTGACCGAAACGATACCGCCGCCGTTATCCCAGTCGAACAGCAGCGTGATCTCGTCATCGTCGATGCCGAGTTGCGCCGGGCCACCGTCGATAAAACCCGCGACACCCTCATCCGCCGCCTCGATGTCGAGCGTGCCATAGGCGTCCCCGGCCGGACGATGGTCGATATAGAAGAGCCAGGAACCGATGAAGTCATCCTCGGCAGCCATGGCCTGCGAGGCGGCGCCGATGCCAACGAGAACCGGGCCGACGATCGCGAACCTGCGGGCGCTGCGAGCGAGCAAGGCGAGAGCGCGGCGTCGTGAAGCCCTCACTGGGCCGCCTCCATGACGACGGTGCCGTCGGCCTTGACAATCGATTCGGCCCAGATTCTTCGGGTTCCGTCGCGTCCGAGCGTGCCCGTGACGGCGATCGGATCACCGATCTCGATCGAGCCGCGCGTGACGCCGCGCCGCCGGAGCGAGTTCAGGTTCGGCCCTTCCATATCCCAGGTTTCGCTCGAGCCGTCGTCGTTCGCGACCGTCATATAGATATGGATATGCGGGTTAGCCCAGAAGATATCGAACACGACGCCGTCCACGGTCCCGACCAGATTCTCGTCGTAGTCGAGATTGCTTGCATGATGCCCGAGCGCCGCGCCCGCAACTCCGAATACCCCGGCGACGGCGAGACAACCCAGCAGGCGCTTCATCGGCTCAGATCCGCGTCCGACACCCCGCCGCCAAAGACGGCTTCACCGTTCTCGCGGCTGATGCCAGCAGCCCGCCCGACGTGGAACCGATAACGAGCGCGAAAGCCGGTCACGACGACGCGGTCGCCAGGCTGGAGGTCGTTCCGGCGCCAGCCTGCACGCATCAGCGTGCTCGGGCTCGGCAGCTCGAGCTCGTAGGTAACGGTTTCGCCTTCCTCTTCGACATCTATATGAATCCAGCCATGCGGGTTGGTCCACTCGATATTGTTTACGGCGCCGACGATGCGAAACGGCTGTTCGCGATCGAACTCGGAGGCAAACGAATGGTGGGCGGAGCTCAGCAGAGGAATCCCGCCGATCGAGGCGCCGAGGCCGGCCACCATGGCCAGTCGAAATAGCTTGATTTTCATATCCATGCTCCTGGCCAGCAGGCCGGGTCAGTTATCGCCGCGCCGGACGGTCTCTATTCTCCGTCGTCGTAATAGTATTGCGACGACACCTCATTCTCTATGCAGACAAACTCGATCAGGTCGGTATCGAGCAGCAAGCTCTGATTGATGCGGAACGTGAACGGCTCAGTATAGGCCTGCGGATCTTCGACGGTCACGTCGATCTCGAGCGCACCGAAATTCGGCCGGCGCCACCGCTCGACGAGGCGGCCCGATGAGGTCAGCGGGCTGCCGTTGTAGTCGAGCCAGACGTCGTCGCGATAGCCCGAGCTCTCGACGACGAGCGTGTCTCCTTCCCAGTGGCCGGTCGAGTAACCGAACCACCATGGCCATGCCTCTTCCGGGTCGGGCAGTTCCCTGCCGTCGAGAAAAATCTGCCGGATACCCGAGTTGGCCTCGTTAATGATGACGATGAGATCGCGCGTCTGAATAACTTTTCGCGGCTGCACATGCATGTGAAACTGGATCGGTCCCATCGGCAGGCAATAGGCGTCGGGGTTGCCGCGCGCCGCGTCGTCGATGCGCTCCTGGGTGATCCGGTCGCCCCATTCGGTATACGGCGGGTCGAACTGCGCGCCGATATCAAAAAAATGCGCGACCGGAGGCGAGCCCGGCGGCGGCTCCGCATTCGGCGCTCGGCCCAGCTGCCCTTCGACGGGCCCGCGCTCGCCACTGACGGCTTCCCAGATACCGGAAAAATCGGGCCGGCCGTCAAAGGTTCTGGGCGCCGCCCCCTCCATATCGGGCTCGCCGTTTTCATCGAGAGGTACGCCTGGCGACGGATAAGCGTCCCATTGAGCGTCTACGACGCCTGCGAAGAGAATCAGGATCGCAGCCGATCCTGCGCGAAAAAGACCACCTGACACTACACACCCCCCGGCAATGAATCTGTGTCCACAATTATGCACGACAGCGCAGGCGAGTCATGCCCCGACCGGCATGTGCATTGCGCAAGATCCTGAGCGACGCCCTACTCGCCCGCCCAGTCCTCATTGGCGCGCAGGATGACGAAAGCGCGAATGGCCTCGGCCTCCTCCACAGTGACGTCGTCGTCGAACCCGATCATGCCGCGTTCCGTGCGAGAGCCGCGCAGCACGATGTCGTCGAACTCCGCGTGCGTCGCCGCGCTCATATACCTCAGATCCGGAATGATGCCGCCACCGACCACGCGCATGCCGTGGCAACCGGCGCAGACGCGGTGATATGCCGCGTTGCCGAGCGCGATGACGTCGGGCCCGACATCCGGCACGGGCGGCGGCGGCGCAACCGAGACCGCTTCGGCCAGCGGCGGCAGTGTTGCCGTGCCGCCGAGCCTGAACGCCAGCACGCGGCCGTCGGCGCGATTGGCGGGACCGCCACCAAAGCCTCGCGCCATGCCGTGCATGCCGGCATTGACCGCGATGTACTGCTCGCCGTTGACGGCATAGCTGATGGGGCCTGCGGCAGGCTCGGTGTTGACGAGCGCTTCCCAGAGCTTCTCGCCATTATCGGCGCGGTAGATCGCCACCGTGTCGTCGACCGTGCCCTGAACGACGAGATTGCCGGCCGTCGCCAGCACGCCGCCCGAACCCGTGCCCGAGTAATCGACTCGCCATGCCTCGCGCTGACGAACGGGATCCCAGGCTGTCAGCCAGCCTCTGGCGCGCTGACCCGCAATCGCCATGGCCTGCATGCCGGCCTCGCCGATCGCGCCGCCCCAGCCGTTGCCGATCCGAAAACCCCGCGGCTCATCGACGGGAAAGTTCGGGTCGCGCGCATAGGGCATCCAGACTTCCTGCGCGGGGAAGTAAACGAGGCCCGTCAGCGGGCTGTACGACATCGGCTGCCAGTTGTGCGCGCCGGGCGGTGACGGCGTCATGAGCACGGGCTCTGTGTCGTAAAACGCCTCGGGGTTGATGACCGGTCGCCCGGTCGCGAGATCGACATGACTGGCCCAGAAGTTCGGCGCGAACTCCTCGGCCGAGATCAGCTCGCCCGTCACGCGGTCGAGCACGTAGAAGAATGCGTTCTTCGGCGCCTGCATCAGGATCTGCCGTTCGCGCCCATCGATCGTGAGATCGGCCAGGATCATCGGCTGCGTCGCCGTGAAATCCCATTGCTCGCCGGGAACCTGCTGGTAATGCCAGACGTAGTCGCCCGTGGCGGCCTCGACCGCGACGATTGACGCGAGAAAGAGATTGTCGCCACCGCCCGGGCTGCGATATTCCTGAACCCAGGGCGAACCGTTGCCGACGCCGATGTAGATGTAATCGAGCTCGGGGTCGTAGACGATCGAGTCCCAGGCCGTGCCGCCGCCGCCCCACTTCCACCATTCGCCGTTCCAGGTCTCGGCGGCCATCGCCATGGCTTCCGACTCGAACCCGTCGGCAGGATTGCCGGGCACGGTGTAGAACCGCCAGAGCTGCTCCCCGGTGTCGACGTCGTAAGCCGTGACATAACCGCGCACGCCAAGCTCGCCGCCGCCGTTGCCGATCAAAACGCGGCCGTCGAATATGCGCGGCGCGCCCGTGATCGCATACGGCCAGTCCTTGCTGAATGTCTGCGTGCTCCAGATCGGCTCGCCGTTCGCCGCGTCGAGCGCAATCAACCGCCCGTCGAGTGTCGCGATGACGATCCTGCCTTCCCAGGCCGCAAGCCCGCGGCTGCCGACGCCACAGCACGAGTTGCCGCCCCATTCCGGAGGCACCTCGGGATCGTAGGCCCAGATCAGCTCGCCGGTGGCGGCGTCGAGCGCATAGGTCAGCGACCAGGCGCTGGTCAGATACATGACGCCGTCGATGACGAGCGGCGTGCCCTCGATCGCGCGATCGGTGTTGAGGTCGAAGTACCAGGCGAGCCCGAGCTCGCCGATGTTCTCGTCATTGATCTGGTCGAGCGGGCTGAAGCGCTGCTCGGTGTAGGTGCGGCCCCAGGTCATCCAGTTCTCGGGCTCTGTGTCGGCCCGGAGCAAGCGCTCCTGATCGACGTCGGCAAACCCGGTGCGGCCTTGCGACCAGCAAACAGCGCTCAGCACCGTGCCCGCGAGCAGCAGCGTCAGCCCATGCATGCGTCGTGTCTTCATTGCCGAGAAGACCCTCGAATCAGCGCGGCGGAAGCGTATCCGGCATATTCGCCGGCAGGTGCTGGTCGACCGCCGTCATCACGAGCCCGACCATGATGTAGTCGCCGATGATGGTCACGAGATCGACCATGCCGCGCTGACCGAACTCCGCAACCACGTCGGCATAAAGCTCGGGGCTGACCTCGTGATCGCGGAGCAGCGCGCGGGCCAGGTCGATGATCAGCTCGTCCTTGCCGCCAATGCCTGCGTGCGGCCGGTCGTACTTGATCGTATCGATAACGGCATCTGGCACACCGAACTGCCGTGCCGCGCGCTCGTGTGCCGACCATTCATAGGCCTGCTCGAACTCCCAGGCGGCCTGGAGGACCGCGACTTCGTAGTCGCGCGCGTCGAGCGCACCGCTGAAGCGCAGATACTGGTTCAGATGATGAAACACCTCGGCCACCTTCGGGCTGTGCATCGACACGGCGGCGGGGCCGGTCAGGGGCCGCGGGCCGTCACCGACGACGAGATCCCAGGCTGCCCTTCCCTCGGCATCGAGCTCGTCGCGCGTCAGCGCGGGCAACCGCGACAGTGACTCGGGATTGACGTCAGCCGGCAGCGCGCGGTCGCCGTCGGACTGCGCATGTGTTGTTGGCAACCAGATCATAGCGGCAAGGCCCAGGCAAAGGACTCGTGCAATTCTAGTCATGATGAAATCCCCCGTGCGTGTGGTGATTGCGGGCCCAAGCCCGCACTGCGGGCGCTGACCCGCAATAGATTCTACCGTCTACTCGGCAGCGAGGCGCTCGACGACGAACGTCGCCACATCGCAGAGCTCGTCGATCGAGTACGCTTCGCGGAAAGCCGGCATGCTGTTGCGGCCCGCCGAGCTGACGGCGACGGCCGACTCGACCGTCAAACCGGCGCGATTCGGCACACGATCCGGTTGCTTCATGGAAAGACGCATTCGACGAGCGTCTGCCTGATTGGTTGCCCTTTGGCCTGTCAGCACCAAGTCTAACGGCAACGGCTCCGGTGTACAGAGTTCACTTAATTAATGCCGCAAAACCCTGAAAACCGCAGTAATCTCATGCCCTGAGGCGTGGAGGAAGCAGTTATCTCTGACAGGACCATATCGCTCGTTCTCGGCAGCGGCGGCGCGAGAGGTCTCGCGCATATCGGCGCGATCCGGTGTCTCGAGGATAACGGCTATGAAATTGCCTATATCTCGGGAAGTTCGATCGGCGCTCTGATCGGCGGCATTTATGCGGCCGGCGAGCTCGAAACTTATGCCAGCTGGGTCTCGGAGCTTTCGAGATCAGACGTTATTCGCCTGCTCGACTGGAAATTCAGCCGAGGCGCCGTGTTCAGCAGCAAAGGCATTCTGACACTGCTCGAGAATATGATCGCCGACCGCGACATAGAATCGCTCGATATCGGCTTTACAGCTGTGGCAACGGATATCAACGAGCAGCAGGAGGTCTGGCTCAACCGGGGCTCGCTGTTCGAGGCTATTCGGGCATCGATTGCGATGCCACTGATTTTTGAACCCGTCGAGCACGGCCATCGCACCCTCGTCGACGGCGGCCTGATCAATCCCGTGCCGATCGCACCGACACTCAATGCAGACACCTCGCGAACGATTGCGATCCGCCTCGACGGCATCGCCGCAGAACCGGAAGTCGACCGGAAGAAAAAAGGCGAGGGCCGGACACCGGATTCAGATGACATCCGCGAAAAGATCGCCAGATTTATTGACGACCTCATGCCCCAGGGTTCCAGAGACGAGCCCGAATCGCTGAATGCCATCGAGCTTGCACTGCAATCGATCGACACGATGCAACGGACGATTGCGGACATGAAGCTCGCTGTTTACGGGCCCGACCTCGAGATTCAGATGCCCGGGAACCTCTGCAGCTTTCTCGATTTTCATCGGGGCAGAGAGTTGATCGAGATCGGCTATCGGCGGACCGAGGCCGCTCTGAGCAATGCCGAAGGCTGGCTTGTATAATTCAGGCTCGCTAGCAACCAGGAACAAGAACATGCAGACATCGCTGAAGCTTTCTCTCGCGGTCACGACCTGTCTGATCGGTGCATCGATCCAGGCCCAGGATTTTGACGATGTCGAAATCGAGACGGTGCCGGTCGCCGACGATCTCTACATGCTCGTTGGTCAGGGCGGCAATATCGGGCTCAGCGTAGGTGACGACGGCGCCATGATCGTCGACACGCAGTTCGCACCCCTGAGCGCCAAGATTCAGGATGCCGTAGACGATGCAGATGGCGGCGACATCGCATTCGTCGTGAACACCCACTGGCACGGCGACCACACCGGCGGCAATGCCAACTTCGGCAATGCCGGCGCCGTCATCATGGCGCACGCCAACGTGCGCGTGCGGCTCGCCATCGCCGACGGTGCCGACCCCGCCGGCTTCCCGCATGTCACCTATCCCGACCGGCTGCGCTTCCACTGGAACGGTGACGATGTCGACCTGATCCATGTCGATCCTGCGCACACGGACGGCGACACGATCGTTCATTTCAGAAATCTCAACGCTTTCCATATGGGTGACACGTTCTTCAACGGCGTCTACCCCTACATCGACGTCGACAGCGCCGGTTCGCTAGACGGGCTGATCGCCGCCGGCGAGATGGTCATCTCGCTGTCGGACAACGACACGCGGATTATCCCTGGGCACGGCCCGCTCGCGACCCGGACGGACCTCGAAGCCTGGATCAATACGCTGAAGGTGATTCGAAGCCGCTTTCAGTCGGCAATCAACCAGGGCATGAATGCGGACGAGATTCTTGCTGCCGGACTGACGGCCGAGTGGGATGAGACCATGGGTGGCGGCTTCATGAACCCGGAGAACTTCACCCGGCTGGCGGTTCAGAGCCTCACTCAGTAGTCAGCGACTGACTAGAACGAAGACGGGGTTCGAGTAGAACCACAGATCCTGCCACGGATCTTCGTCGATCAGGTCCGGCTCGGGCTCGAGTTCGTCCGTGCTGGTGCCTCGTACGCGCAGGTAGATCGCGTCGCGGACGTCTGCGAGCTCATGCGTCATGGACAGATACTCGCCATCGCGCGCCCAGTCGGCTTCGGTGAAGCGACGCACGACGCCAGTGCCTGGATTGATGTCGCCCGCTGCCGCGATCAGCGCAGGATCGACGTTGCCTGCGATGAGATCCACGCGGGCCACGGACGGATTATCGCCGTTGGCATTGGCCGCCGACGGATCGCGGACACGGATCGTCACTTGCATGTCTGACCCCGCGCCAACCTCCAGCCTGTCGCCAATGGCCGCAGCAGCACCCTCTGCGGCAACGCTTAGCTCGAGCTCCGAGATCAGGTCGCCCGTGGTCACGAAGACTCGCCCTTCCCGCAACGACTGCAGGATGCCGCTGTAGGTTTTGCTGGCGTAGACATAGGTCTTGGAGTACTCGCCGGGCCAGAAATCGTTGCCGCCTTCGGACCAGTGGCGGTGCGAATCCGAAGTCCCTGTGATCCACCAGCCGCGGCCCTCGCCCAGCATCGAATCCCAGACGCCGCCCAGCTCGGCCGTCATGAGGTCGAAGCCGCCGCGTGTCGGAATCCGGGGATAGTTCCCGCGCAGCAAGGGGCGCTTCGGGTAGCGTTCGGGCATCAGTCCCGCGGCCTGGTGTCCGGGTGATCCCTCCATGCCGATAGCAATATCGGGCGCCGTGTCGTTCCACTGCCTGAGCTCCGCAGCACCCGTCCGGCCAAAACCGTCGTCGTTGGCCGTCCGGGCCGGATGGTTCGCGATGACGACCGGCTTTTCAGGCAAGGTCTGCATGAACTCGAGCGCCTCGAGCATGCGCGACTCCGAATCCGCATCGGGCTCGAGTGGCGGCCTACCCGGACCGTTGACGCGATCGAACTGCGACTCGACCATGAAGATCTGGTCAGCCTCGTCCGCAGAACGCGGCACGATCACACTGGCGTGATCGGCACCCGGCGGGTTGAGCTCGACGCCGTAATAGTGGATGAGTTCCGGCACGGCCTGACGCGCAATCAGCAGCGTCGGATACGCTTCTTCGAGCGATATCCTCGCGTGCGCCCTGCCGCCGTGGTCAGTCGACACCATCCAGTCCAGACCGAAGTGTTGTGCCATAACGGCGTTATGCGGAATCGGATAAATTCCGTGGCCGCGCAGCACGGGCACGGGCTCCTCGCCGCTCGAGTCATAAGTCAGGCTGAACTGGCTGTGGATGTGATGATCGCCAGCCAGCCAGCGCCGGCTCTGATCTGTCACCTGAGGCGCGGAGTCACTGCAGCCAGCCAACCCGAGCGCCAGACTCAGGGCGCCGGCACAAGCAGCGGCCCGCCATGACTCCAGATTCCGTCGATTCAACATCGGCTCCCCCATCCAAATGGCACTCAGCCTTGAGTAGACTCGAGATCAATCAGATCGGAAACCACCAATGATGCATCAACGCCTATCCGCAGTCGCCTCCCTCCTCCTGTTCGCATTCGGCAGCTGGCAGCCTGCCTTCGCTGACACGATCGCGATCATCGGCACCGGTAATGTCGGCAGCGCGCTCGGGCAGCGGTTTGCCCAGCTCGGGCATACAGTTGTTTACGGCTCCCGGGACCCGACGCGGGACGACGTGCAGGCACTCGTCGCCGCCTCGGGCCCGAACGCCAGCGCAACGACGCAGCGGGAAGCCGCCCAACTGGCGGAGATCGTTGTGCTCGCCGTGCCGTGGGACATCGTCGAATCGCTGACACCGGCGCTCGGCGATCTGTCGGGGCGTATCGTTATCGACCCGACCAACCCGCGAACCATCGCCGACGACGGGCTGCGCGACTACCCGTTTCACGATTCGAATGCCGAACGGATCCAGGTGCTCGCACCGGAGGCCCACGTCGTCAAGGCTTTCAGCACGCTTGGCTTCTACACCATGCTCGACCCGTCCGCCGCGAACGGCCCGGTCAGCATTCCGATTGCGGGCGACAACGCGGAGGCCAAGCGCGTGGTCGCCGAGCTGACCTCCGGCATCGGCCTGGTCCCCGTGGACGTTGGACCGCTGCGGTATGCTCACGTGATCGAGGGCCTGCATTATCTGCGCTACAACGCCGGGCAGTTCGGTGAAGCACGGATCAATTTCTACCTGCCGCCGGACCTGGCGGACCCGGATTAGCCTGCGGGCCGGACCGTGACCGCGATTCGCCGGCATCAATTCGTTCGTCGTTCCTGATTCTTCGCTAGTCGCCGCAAACCAGCGTGCCCAGGCCCACGACCTGACCGGCGCCGGTCGGCGGCGCTTCGAACCGGGCAGTGCAGCGCTGGTCTCCTTTACGCGCGTTCAGTTGCTCCGTGAACTGATCGACCTCGGCTTGAAAATAGCCATGTTGATCCGTGGCAGCGATCCCCTGGACATTACCGATGACGGCATTCCCCAGGGGCCGCCCGTCCCGATCCACGAGCTGTCCGAATACAACACGGAACAGGCGTGCCGACCATTGCAGGTCGATGACGTTACCCGGATACACGGTCTTTACGTATTTAACCCGGTCGATTTCAATGAGCTCCTGCCCCAGCGGCCTCAACTCGATTTCATAAGTCGCATAGGGCGCCGCGGGCAAAAGGTAAGTGTGTCCGGCCCCGACCTGTAGCCGCGGCGAGCCATCCAGCAAGACTTCGAACAGCGAGCCATCATCGACTCCGTCGACCCTGATCATGAAAGCGCTTTCCGCGCTGCGGCTGTCGCCGATCGTCGCACCGCGGGAATTGAATGCCACGCTGCTGCTCAGGAGACCGTCGAATTCCACGACACCGGCATCGAAGTTTCGGCGCAGCGCCAGCTCAGCGGCACCGGATCTGCCGCTGGTCTCGACGCTCGCCTCCAGGCTTCGCTGATTCATATTGTCGGCCCGAATCGCCAGCTGATGCTGGTCGAATGCGCCCGCCATCCACCTGGACTGAAAATTGGCGCCAAAGTCCGTGCGCTCGTAGCCTCCGTCGATTGCCTCGTATTCCATGCGAGTCGCCAGATCCATCGAATGGCCGTCGCCATTGAACCGGTAACTGAAAGACAGGAACGCCAGCCAATCGCTGCCCGTCCTCGAGACTTCGAGGTCCGTGTTGATGGCACCGCGCCGATCGC